>NZ_JBJNRH010000004.1:0-101748 GCF_045809185.1 Nocardiopsis yanglingensis
AGAGCCGAGATCCTATGTTCGCGGTCAAGCCTGCTGGAAGCAGGTTTGACCCACCTTCAGCATGGCGGGATCGAAATCCTTGCCGCTCTTGAAGACGCCCCAGGCGATCTTGGCCAGCTTTCTGGCCAGGATGTTGAAGCTGGCGGTGCTGCTGTGTCCGCGCTCGCGGATGGCGAGGTAGAGAGGCTTGCCGCCTTTGGATCGGGTCAGGCCCATGGCGGCCATGTAGAGGATCTGGCGCAGGCTGGCATTGCCTCGTTTGGACAATCGGCGTCGGCCGATCCGTGCACCGGACTCGTTGGGTCGCGGATCCAGACCGGTGCAGGCGATCCAAGCGTCGGAGTTGGCCAGCGGCCAGCGGGTGATGTGATGGGTGACGAAGGCAGCCACCGTCGGCCCGATCCCGGGGATGGTCATGATCCGCCGGTACAGGTCGCGCTGTTGGCCGCTGCGACACAGCTGCTGAATCTGCTGGTCCAGCATGGCAATGGCCTCTTTCAGGCTACTGAAAATGCGCCCAAAGAGGGCGGACTCCGATGCCCCCGCGCCCAGAGAGAGATTCAACTTCGCCTTGCTCCGGACCAGACTGTCACGTTGCTGGAGCAGCACGTGCAGCCGCTCCTGCTCGGGCGAGCGAGCGACATGCTCGTGCAGATTGTCGGCCTCTTTGGCGATGTAGCGCGCAATGACCTGGGCATCGCCGGAGTCGGTCTTGCCGCGGCAGGCCACGCCCTTGGCGTAGTGCTTGATATCGCGAGGATTGAGCACGAAGACGGCGTGATCGGCCTTCTGGGCAGCGTGAACCACAAGCTCGTGGTAGCGGTTGGTTGCCTCAACGCCAATACGGGACTTCGCGGGCAGGCTGGACAGCCATTTGTTGATGGCCGAGGCTGAATTGGCGATTCGGATGCTGCCCTTGGTGCCGTGGCACGCCACCACCAGGGTCCTTGAATCGGTATCGATACCGACAGCGTGACGATCTGACATCTGCGCAACTCCCAGCTATTGTTGAAGGGCTGGGGTGGTACCGCACCACGTTGGCTTGCCTACATCGGCGGTCCTCAAAGGCCGCTAGATCCTTTATCGACGTTAAGGTGCGGGATGGGGATCGCTCGGCTCGTCTGTCGGCTGCTACCCGCAGATATCATGTTGACGGTCCCTCCACCCTGGCTCCTACATACCTCGTAGGAGCCGGAAGGAACATACAAGCCATGCTCGGCTTAAGCGCGCAGCGCGGGGTTTCCGCGTACAGGTCGAACAGCAGTCGAGCATGGGCTCGGCTCTACACCTCCGACGGCGCCGCGCGCAGCCCGCTGAACACCGATTCCGCAGCAAACCCCACGCCACCCAGCAGCACGCCGAAATACACCACCGTGGCCACCACGAAGCCATAACCGGCCGCCACCGCCGCGCCATCGCGCTGGATGAAGCCAATCGCAAACGACATCAGCGCCAACGCCGGCAAGGTATTGCTGAAGGGAATCGGCCCGGCCGGCGCCATCAGCAGTAGGGTCGCGAGCACCAGCATCAGGTTGTTCAGGCGCATCATCTTCTTCGAGCGCACCATCACCGCCAGCCGCATCGGCCGCGACAGCCGCTCCATGCGGTACACCCACTTCAGCGCACGGCCCAGGTTGGCCTTCAGCTTGTCGGTGGCGATCTCGCGGCGCGCCAGCTTCTGCGGCACCCACAGCGGGCGGTTGCGTACGCGGCTCAGGCCGATCAGCAGGATCGAGGCACCAAACACCGTACTCAGCCCGGGAATCGACACCGGAATGATGAAGATGGCCGAGAGCAGGATCACGATCAGCAGCAGGCCTTCATCGCCCAACGCGCTGAGCAGGGTGCCGACGCTCACCTGGTCGCCGGGTAGCTCGTCGATCATCTGCTCGATCTGCTCGGCCAGGGGCGCGCTGTCATTGGTTTCGGGGGCACGGTAGGTCATGCGTCGCAAGGTTCTCCAGGGAAGGGCGGTCAATGGGCCGTCCTGCGGTGGGGGGACGCACAGGCTCCCGCAGTATCCCGGCCAACGTGGGCAAAGAGGTGAACCGGGCATGAGGGGTTAAACTGGCGTGCCCCGCACGAGTTGAACGCAATGGACATGGGCCGCAGGCAATCGACCATCGAGCTGGTCGCCATCGACATGGATGGCACCCTGCTGGACCCCACCCACACGCTCACCGCGCGGGCCAAGCAGGCGATCGCGCAGGCGCGCGCGCTGGGCGTGCACATCGTGCTGACCAGCGGTCGTCCGGTTCCGGGCCTGTCACCGTTTCTGCACGAGCTGGGCATCACCGGCAACGATGATTACTGCATCGCCTGCAACGGTGGCCTGGTGCAGCGCATCGGCACGCGCGAGACCGTGGTCGAGTATCCGCTCAGCTTCGACGACTTCCTGTTCTGCGAGCAGGTGGCCCGCGAAGTGGGCGTGCACTTCCAGGCGCTGGACAGCCGGCGCATGTATACGCCCAACCAGGACATCAGCTACTACACCGTGGCCGACTCGCATCTCTCGCGGATGCCCCTGTCCTACCGCCGCGTGGAAGACATGGACCCGTCGATGTCCTTCATCAAACTGATGATGATCGACGCGCCGGACGTACTGGATGCCGCCATCGCGCGCCTGCCCAGCGAACTGACCGAGCGCTTCGCGGTGCTGAAGAGCGCACCGTTCTTCCTGGAAGTGTTCGACCACCGCGCCGGCAAGGGCCCGAGCCTGCAGAAGCTGGCCGAGCATCTGGGCATCGACCGTGCCAACGTGATGGCCATCGGTGACCAGGAGAACGACCTGACCATGCTGCAGTACGCCGGTACCAGCGTGGCGATGGGCAATGCCATCGACGCGGTGAAGGCGGTGGCGCGGTTCGAGACCACCAGCAATGCAGACGAAGGCGTGGCGCGCGCCATTGAGCGTTTCGTCCTGCAGTAACCGCGCGCCCCTATGCCCTGGTAGGTGCCAACCTTGGTTGGCGCACGCACACCGTATGCGCCGACCAAGGCCGGCCTCTACCATGTCCCATCCGCCCTGGTAGGTGCCAACCTTGGTTGGCACACGCAGACGGCAAGCGCCGACCAAGGTCGGCCTCTACCGGGTCCCGTCCGCCTCGGTAGGTGCCAACCTTGGTTGGCACACGCGCACCGTATGCGCCGACCCAGGCTATACCCACGTATAACCCACCCATCCCCATCGCCATCCGCGCTGTACCACCGCGCAATGGCGAATGCGGCACTGCGATGCAAGAATTTCGCACGTCGAAATCACCCCACCGAATCCCGCAGCAGATGATCGCCTTCGTCTGCTGACCGGCGCGCACCGCGCCGCCACTCCCTCAACGCAATCGCATCGCCAGCCAGGGCGCCGACACCGGTGCTGCAACGCGCTGGGCGTGCGCCTGCGCCGCTCTCTCCCTGCACCTGGATCTGCCCATGAACACCCCACCCACGACGCGCCTCGCACTGGCCATCATCACGGCCATCGCCGCACCTGCGTATGCCGCAGAAACGCACGATGCCACACATGACACCCCCACCACCTTGAACGCGCTGCAGGTCATCGCCACGCCACGCGGCGCGGCCGTTGCGCCTACCCAGGTGGTTGGCCCCAACCGCTACATCATCAAGGCTGAAGACCTCGACGCGATGGTCACCGGCAACAATGGCCTGGCCATGCTCAAGCAGGTGCCGGGCGCCAGCTACACCGCCACCGATGGGCTGGGCCTGGATATCTCGGCCACGAGCCTGTTCGTGCGCGGCTTCCGCATGAACGAAATGGGCATCACCTTCGAAGGCGTGCCGCTGAACGACAACGGCTTCCTCTCGCTCACCGGCACCAGCGTGGTGAACGTGGGCGTGTCCGATGGCATCGGCGCGATCACGGTCAGCCCCGGTGGCGCACCGGTCAGCGTGTTCTCCAGCAGCGTCAACGGCGGCAGCCTGGAATACCGCCTGCGCGAGCTGCAGGACACGCCCAGCCTGCGCGTGAAACAGGGCGTGGGCAGCAACAACACGTTGGTCACCACCGTGTCCGGGCAGAGCGGCCAACTCGGTGAGCACGGCCCGAAGGTGCTGGTCGACCTGCAGCGCGTGTCCGCCGACAAGTACCAGGGCGAGGGCACCCAGAACTTCCTGCGCGGCGACCTGAAGCTGCAGCAGGACGTTGCCTGGGGCGACTTCACCGTGTTCCTGTCCGACAGCAAGGCCAAGGTCTGGGGTTACAACAACATTTCGTTCGACATGATCCGCAAGCTGGGCTGGAAGGCCGACATCTTCTATCCCGATTATGCCTGGGCGTGGTACGTGGCCTCGCCGGAGAATGCGGACAAGTCCTGCGGCGCCTATACCTGCGGTGAGCTGTCCGAACTGATCCCGTACGACACCGGCCAGATCACCCGCGACCGCGTGTCCTCGATCAACCATCGCTTCCAGATTACCCCGGCCCTGAGTGGCAACGTGCAGCTGTACAACGCCAACAGCCACACCCAGGCCACGCTGACCGATCCGACCGTGCCGTCGCCCAACGGCGCACCGTTCTCCGAACAGGTGCAGACGCCGCGTGTGAATCGCCTGGGCGGCATGCTCAACCTGCAGTTCGAGACCGGCGCGCACACCTTCACCGCTGGCTTCTGGCAGGAGAAGAGCAAGGCCGCGGCCAAGACCGAGTGGTACCAGCAGCCGCTGCTGGACGAGGGCCCGCCGCTGAAGGCCACCGGCCCGTTCGATGTGTATGGCCCCGCGTTCAAGACCGACAACGCATCGAGCTGGGTGACCCGCTCGCGCCAGTTCTACCTGCAGGACGACATCGTGTTGAACGACACGCTGAAGCTGGGCGTTGGCTTCAAGGCCGTGGACTTCCGCACCAGCGGTGGCGGCCTGGGTGATGCCAAGGACCGGCCGGTGAACGGCACGCTGCGCGCGAAGAGCAACTTCCTGCCGCATGTCTCGCTGTTCTGGAGCCCGACCGAATCCACCGATGCCTTCATCGACCTGGCCAACACCATGAACGGCTACCGCGTGGCCCAGCGCGGCAACATCGGCTACACCGCCTCGGCGTGGACCATCACCGACCAGGAAGAGTTCGACCGCGTGGCCGGCACGCTGCGCCCGGAGAAGAACTGGAACCTGACCGTCGGCGCGTCGCATCGTTTCGACCGGCTGACGATCACCGGCGACGTGTTCTACAACGACATCCGCAACCGCCTGCTGTCGGCCGCCATCGGCACCCAGTTCGCGCAGATCAACACCGTGCGGCTGATGCCGAAGATGCACGTGATCGGCGCCGACCTCGGCATCACCGCCGACCTGACCGACCACCTGCAGTTCTACCAGGGCGTGGCCGTGGCCCGTTCGTACTACGACAGCGATTTCGTGGTGGGCGACACGGTGTACCCGATCAAGGGCAACGCCCAACCGGGCTACCCGCAGATCTCGCTGGTGAGTGATCTTTCCGCGCACTTCGGTGACTGGCGCTTTGGTGCCACCAGCACCTCGTACCTGCGCCAGCCCTTCACCTACGAGAATGACATCCGCGTGCCGACCTTCTGGCAGGTCAACACCTATGCCGCCTACCGCTTCGGTGCGGACAGCGCGGTGCCGGGGCTCGAGCTGCGGCTGGACGTGAGTAATCTGTTCAACCGCCACAACATCGGCACCGCCACCATCGCCGGCTCGTCGTTCTCGGGGGATTACCAGACCCTGCAGCGCAGCGCGCCTCGGCAGCTGATGTTCAGTACCTCGATGGCGTTCTAAGTAGATCCACGCCATGCGTGGATGCACTTGGCGGCCCCCAGGCAGGTGCCCAGATCCGTCCACAAACCCGCCTTGCGCAATCAACAGGGATTTTCTGGCGGCGACGCAAGGTTCCCACAATGTTGCTGGGTCATGCTGTCGGCATGGCTCAGTACAACCCGCGATCACCGTTGTTCGACATCCGGAGCCCGGGACGGCCCCGGCAGGCGCTGTCCGTGGCGCCTGAAATCGACCTGCGGGCCGAGTACCAGTTCTGGCAGGTCTACGAACGCGTGGTCCGCCCGCTGCCCGGCGGAGGGCTGCGTCAGGCCTGGCTGGTCTGCCAGAAGGTGTACCGGGACCGTTGGCAGCATCCGGACGACAGCGACGAGGCGGCGTTGTCGCGGGTGTTGTTCGGCGGGAACATGACGGCTGACCGGGCGTCGGAGCTGGCGGAGCTGCACGCGCTGGTCAGCCGTCGGGTGGCGTTGCTGGCGAAGCGTGGGCGGGTGGATTCCGCCGCCTGATGCGCGGGGGCTGCTCTCGGCGTGCCGAGCTGCCATGACCCGCCCTTGGTGGGGTCGACTGTCAGTCGACCGCTCTTCGTGCCCGGCCGCAGTAAGACACGCGCACTCAGCGCCTATTTGCCTCGGGTGAACATACCAAGGCAATTCCGTCTTTCGGGTACGCCTGCGGGAAGCGGTTGTTCTCACGGCACCAATCCGCGGCCGGAGGCGACAGCCACTCGGTCAGTTCCAGAATCTCATCATGGTGCCTGCGCAAGTTCCAGCCCAGAATCGGCTCGTGGTGAGCAATGCGGTTGCGAAGCACGCGAATGCGAGTCAGTGGTCCAGAGAAGCTCTTCCTCTTCAGTCCTTTTGGTGCACTGGGGTCCGCAATCCGGTGAAGGATCTGCTGCCAAAGGGCCTCGTAGTCCTTGTTGAACATTGTTGTCCAGAAACTGAAGGTGAGACTGGCGACCAAACCGCCTGCTGTTACCGTCTTTCCCGCTCTGACCAATTCGTTGACGGCTTTGGCGACCTGCTCGAGTTGATGAGCAACCTTCAGGGCGCCAGCGCCTCGGCCGTACCACGCCTCGCCCTTGGCCTGGGTCAGAACGGTGTGGATGCGGTTTCGCAGTGCCACTTCCAACGTTTGCAGCGGTGCGTAGAGACTTTCAGACAGGTGCGTATTGCATCCATACAGGGCGATGGCTCGGTCACGATCGCCCCCAGCCCAATCCAGGTAGCGGCCAAAGCGTTCCAGCGAAAGGGCTTCCTCGAATCTGTCATGGCTCATTGCTGCCTGGACGCCTCAACTGATGCCGATTGCAGTGCGCTGCCGTGTGGGGTACGGTGGTGAAGTACACCCCGGTACCGTCTCTGTCCTTCTGGGCATGCGGCCGGGGTATTTTTTTGATTGTTGCTGCTCCCGTGCAGACGAGGGCTCCCGGCAATCAGGCTCATGCATTTCCCCTGTCCAACTGCCGATAGCCAATCGCCTCAGCCAGATGCGCGGTCTGGATCACCTCGCAACCCGCCAGATCAGCAATCGTGCGCGCCACCCGCAGAATCCGGTGCATCGCCCGTGCGGAAAGCTGCAGCCGCTCGATGGCCTGCTCCAACAGATCCTGATCGGCCTCGCTCAGTTTTGTGCAGGCCCGCAGCGCCGCCGGTGGCAGATGGGCATTCAGCCCGCCACGCGCCTGCTGCCGGGCGTGCGCGGCTTCCACCCGCGCACGTACCGCAGCACTGGGCTCACCCAGCGGCGTGCTCTCCCGCAGCTCCACCGCATCCATGCGCGTCACGCTGATATGCAGGTCGATGCGGTCCAGCAACGGACCGGATACCCGCGCACGATAGCGGTTGATCCGTTCATCACTGCACAGGCAGCGATTGCTACGGTCACCGGCCCAGCCACACGGGCAGGGATTCATCGCGGCCACAAGCTGGAAGCGCGCGGGATACTGCACGCTGCGTGCTGCGCGAGCGATGCGGATATGGCCGGATTCCAGTGGTTCGCGCAGCGTCTCCAACGCACTTCGGTTCCACTCTGGAAGCTCATCGAGGAAGAGGACACCGTGATGCGCCAGCGAGATTTCGCCGGGGCACGGCGGATTGCCGCCGCCCACCAGCGCCGCCGCACTCGCGCTGTGATGCGGCGCCCGAAAGGGTCGCTGCCGCCATCGTCTTGGGTCCAACCCTTCGCCACTCACTGACGCAATCGCGGCCAGTTGCAGCGCCTCAGTCTCTTCGGTATCCGGCAACAAGCTGGGTAGGCGCGAGGCCAACAGCGTCTTGCCGCAGCCAGGGCTGCCGATCAACAACAGATGGTGCCCACCGGCGGCAGCCACTTCCAATGCGCGCCGAGCATGCGCCTGCCCGCGCACGTCGGCCAGATCCGGCAGCGGCAAGGGCGTCGTGTCCACGCGCTCCACGGGCGGCAGCAGGCGCGGATTGCCCAGCCCGGCGCAGCACTCCAGCAGCGTGCGCGCCACACGCACATCAGCGTGCTCGGCCAGCGCCGCCTCGGCGGCATTCCCTGGCGGCACCACCAGAATGCGCCCGGCTTCTGCCGCCGCAATCGCCGCCGGCAGCGCTCCGGCTACCGGCCGCAGTTCACCGGTCAGGCCAAGCTCGCCCAGGAATTCGTACTGCAGCAGCGACTGCGGATCGACCTGGCCGCTGGCCGCCAGAATGCCCAAGGCAATCGCCAGGTCGTAGCGACCACCCTCCTTGGGCAAGTCGGCAGGCGCGAGATTCAACGTGATGCGTCGCTGCGGAAAGTCGAAGCGTGCGCAGAGCAGGGCGGCACGGACGCGCTCGCGCGACTCGCGTACGCTGGTCTCGGCCAAGCCCACGATCTGGGTAACGGGCAGGCCACCGGAGAGATGCACTTCCACCCGCACCAACGGGGCATCAACCCCGGCGCGGGCACGGCTGTGGACCAGCGCCAGGCTCATGTTTGGGTTCCTGCAGAGAGACGCTTGATGGTGCGGCAGGCGCGCTGCGCAGGGATATCGGGGATTGCTGGCGACGCAGCTAGGAGGATTCCGACAGGTGCCTGGAGCGAGCTTTCTCCCTTCGGGGCACCCAGTCTCTGCAACGTGAGCGCCGGAACTCGCCCGGTATCAAGTGGATCGACGTTGATCAGCCAGAACCGCTGCCATCAGCCCATCCGCGGCCCCTGCCGGCTCTCTTCATGCTGCCGCTCCTGCGCTTGCGCCAGCTGCTGCGACTGCTCCCGGTCCTGAGCGCCGAGGCTCCGGTTGGCCGCTGCATACTGCTGCTCCGGTGCGATTGCCAAGGCGTCCTGTGTTGGCATCTGCACCCGGTTGGCGGCGGGGTCCGAGGACGCGCCCGGCCCGGAGCGCGTCACGAACAGCGTGGTACCCGCAGCACGGGTTTCGGTGGCTTCACTCAATGCCATGTCTACTGTGTCGCCGGGCTTGAACCCGGCGTCTGCCGCAAGCCGGTAGGCGCTGGCCAGCAGGCGGTCGCTGCTCTGGTCCCACGGCTTGTTGTTCCTTTCATCCAGCATGGCTACCGACGAGCGCAACTGCTCCAGCAGCCCGCTGCCATCCGGGCGCAGGACTGAGCTGTGGTCTCGGTGTACGTCAGCGTCGTGCTGCGTGGCAGGCCTGGAGGTGTGTGGCGAAGGTGCGTTCGGTGCGACACCCGCAGGTTGTTGCTCCTGCTCTGAGGTCGTGCGCTGCACGTGTGCCTGTGCAATCTCCTCTGGCGTGGTGACGGAAACGATCTGCATGCGCTCGTCATCTTTCCCAGCCAGTGTGGCCAGCGAGCCATCCTTCTGCACCTGCAGCGTGAACGTGCCGAAGCTGGGCACGGCGCGCGCGTGATCCTGGGCAACGGCGGCTACAGCGTCATCAATCTCTTCGGCACTACGCACAATGCCAGCGCTACGGTAGGCATCCACCACCTGGTTGCGCAGGCCGTACTCGGTTGGCGTGGGATTGGCCCGGGCGATGTCGGCCATGGATGTCAGCTCCTGCACGCCGACCTGCTGGCTCTGGCGCGTACGATTGAGCTCCTCGATGATCCTGCCCTCGGCCGGGTTGGTGCCATACACCCAACCCGGCGTTTGCCACTGCCCGTTGGCGTCCTGTGTGTACTTCTCGCCGTTGGAGGCGCGCAGGGGCTGCGTCTGGGTCAGCGCGTTGGTGATCACCTCCGGTACCGGCTCAATGGTGGCGAACTCGTGCCAGTTGTACTGGTTGAACGCCACCTGGTAACGGGCGGCGAGCGCCTCCGGCGTGTTCAAGGCGTTCTGGGCAATGATGCGCTGCGATTCTCGTTCCAGTTGGCCGGACTTTTCCGGGCCGACGGGCACGCTGTAGTCAAAGGGGACGCGACCATCAATCATTGAGTGGATGGAGAGGTTCCATTCGCCGTTGTGCGGATTGCGCACGTAGTGGCGGTTGGTTTCAAACGGCTCGCGCGGCGGCGTGCTCTCGCCGCCTGCATCGAGCTTGAAGGGGTTCTGCGGCCTGGGCAGGTTGGCCATGCCCAGTGAATATGAGTCGTTGGCGGCTTTGTAGTTCAGCTCGTCCACCAGCCGGCCACCGGCGACCATCGTGATCTCGCGGTAGCTTCCGTCGGGCTGCGGTGTGCGCACGCTGCGGCTCCAGGTGCCCTCTGAATCCTCCGGGTCGCGGCTCCATTCGTTGCCACTGCGGTCCACCTGGGTGTAAACGGCTTTCTTGTCCTGGTACTGGGCCCAGTACTCACCGGCGAAGCCGCCGGCCACGCCGCCCAGCAGTCCGGTAGCCAGCGCACCTGGCCCGGTCCACGAGCCGGTAACGACTCCGTACCCTGCGCCCAACAGGAAGCCGCCGCCAAAGCCGCCCGCGGTGCGCCCCACGAAGTGGGTGGCCGCAGATTTTGCGCCGGCGTCGTTGCCCTCGCTGCGCAACTCGGCCACGCGGTGGCCGGTGATGGCGAAGTCCACCGCCAGTGCGGCAACACCCGCGGCCCCGAGTACGCGCGCGCCGGTGATCTGTCCGCGCGCGGCGGCAGCTTCGGCGGCGCCTTCCGCAGCGCCAGCGCGCCCAGCAGAGCCGGCCAGTTCCGGAGCCGTGGTTGTCGGGCCAGGGCGCACGATGGTCAGTGGCATCTCCGGGTTGAACGCCGTACGCACGCGGGCCGCGGTGTGCTCGCTCAGCGGCAGGCGGCCGCCCTGGTTGGCCTCCTGGATTGCGGTGCCCAACGATGCGCGGCCCCCCCAGCGCTCGCTCAGGGTGGAGTTGCCGGATTGGTCGATGGCATCCAGCGCCGCCGTCACGTTGGCTTCGGAGTGGATGACGCCGCGCCAGCGCAACTCGGACGGGTTGAGGGTCTTCAGTTCCGCAATCTGCGCGGCGTGGGTGCGCTGGTAGCCGTCCAGATCGGCGAAGAAGGTGCGGATCCTGGCGTTGGCTTCGGCCGGGGTCATGTTCTCCGGCGTGTTGGTGACCAGGTCGCCGTTGAGGATGCCGGCGCGAAGCGTGAACTCCAGGTTCTGGATGCGGGCACCCATACGCTCGGCGGCGGCAGCGCGCACATCCGGCGCAGAATCCTTCGCCAACAGCGCTCGGCCATCGTAGGTTTCTGCGAGGTCGTCGAGAACGAACTTCAGTTGATCCGAGTACGCACTCAACGGGCCGCCCGAGTGCGGCGATATACCCAACCGGGTTGCCAGCGCGGGGTTCGCGGGCAGGTTGAGGATGTTGTCGGAACCGTGGAGCGTGAAATGACCACTCCTGGCAAGCGACTTCAGCAGCTGGCTTTGTTCGAACGCATTCTGTTCGATCAGATGGTGTCCCTGGAAAACCGGTGTGTCGGCCATGCGCACCACCTCATTCAAGAATCCGTTTGAAGGAGCTCGTCCTAGAGATCGGCTACATCGCGCAGCCGTACGCCGGAGAAGTTGGCGGCATTCAATGCATCAAACATCGCGCGGTCGCAGATGGGCGGTGCGCCCATGCGATCCTGGCGGAAGATATGGGCATCGCCCACAACGTCCTTTTTGAACACCAGGCTGGCGCCGCCGACAAGGCTGTAAAGCTTCTCGTCCTTGCCGGTCTGATAATTGTGGTCGAGCTTGATTCTCACGCGGGACGAGGCTTCATCCAGAGCGTCGAGCCTGCGCAGCACATTGCCCAGGTAGTACTGAGGCCCGGGGCTGCCGTCGGCAAGGCTGAAGTCGCAGGCCACAAAGGCAAACGCCTGGGGGTCCATCTGCTCAAATAGCTGCTTCAACGGCTCCGACACAATCCAGATGCCAGCGAGCTCTTCCAGATCGCGTGGCATTGCGCCCTTCTCGGGCACATGAACCAGGTGGGGGCGCTCCGGATACTGGCCTGGCGTTCCATCAGGACGCGAGATGACATTCATCCCCGGATCGATCAGCTTGTCTTCGTTGGCGATCTCTATACCGGGAACCCCGCCGTTGCTCAGCAAGCCTGCGTCGATCAGGAAGAATTCGCCCTTGTGAGATGCGGCTTCGGCTGAAACTTCAGTGGCGGTCAATTCGGTCACGGGGGCTTCCATCATGGATGCGGGGGCAGAACGGGAAAAACCGTTGAGCCGATGCTAGCGGGGCTTCTGCGCAGCCACAAGTTGTGCCGAAGCGGTGCCGGGGGCACGTGATTCACACGGCTCTTTTGGGATTTCGGAACAATGCCGAGGATGATGCTGCCATTCCTTCCACTGCCTGCAATGGTCTGCTGGATAGGCGGAATGACGAGGGAGATTCCAACCGAGGGTGGCCTGGGTCGCTGAACACGCAGCGCTGGTCATCAGGCACCGACCTGTCAAGGCGCCCAAGCCGTGCCTCAACCCACGAAGGCCCCGCACTTTCCACCAGCAACCGCCCCTGGCTCTGGTGCAGAATCCAGCCAACGCTCGAAGCTGGTGCGCAGACGCTCGATGTCCGGCGCCCGCCACCGTGCATCGGCAGGCATGCGGATCAGCACGCGCGAGGGCGCGTTCTCCACGTCCATCACCAGCACACCCTTGCACCGGATCTCGAAGGACGTCGCCCCGGCGTGGCGCGCGTGCAGTTCAAAGCCCTCGTGGGCCTTCGCGGTCACAAAGCCGAGCGCATCACTGTGCAGCAGGCGGTAATCGGCCGGCCGCAGCTTCTGGTAGGCCCACACCTGATCGCCCGCAGGCTCGGGCCACCCCATCCACACCGCCGCCATGATCGAGGCGCACACCGCCGCAGCGGCAAGGCCGTGGTTCTTCATTTGTCACCCCAGACACAGGCAGAAACGTGCGCGCCACAAGCGCGCTCAGTCCTTGGGCCGTACCCGTTCGTGGATGAACGCGGTAAGCGCCAGATCGGCCATCACCAGCCCCTCCATCACCCGGTCGCCGACGTACTGTTCGGGCTCACCGTTCTGGCGCGTGCGCTCGGCCGCCAGCAGGATCTCCTGCACGATGCGCTGGCCGGTGAGCGCGCAGTCGGCGTCGGACAACGCCATCTGCCGGCTGCGCAGGTGATGCCGCTCGGGCCAGGGCTGGCCGTCGGCAGCAGCGCCCGCGCCGATGGCGTGCAGGATGGCGATGAGGCTGTTGGGGTCCAGGGCCGGAGCGGCTGAGGGCGCTTCCTTTATGGGGCGAGGGGGAGGGGAGTGCGGTGTGGTCATGGCGGGCTCCGTGCATGCAGGCGGAAGCCGCCACCGATAAAGGTGGCGGGCAGAGCGTGGCTCGAAAACCGGTGTGTGATGATCGCCGGTGGGCACGAGGCCCCCACGCCCCGCCCGCCATAGCCGGCAGACGGATTGCCAGCCGGCACCACGCAAGGTGATGCCGGCTGGCAAGCGCAAACTTCATCACAACAACGGGTTTTCGAGTCCCGACCACCGATGCACGGTGGCGCAGTAACGATTACCTGCTGTTGTTCGGAATGCCAACGGGTTGGGGTCAATGCCGCCAAAACCCGAGACGCTTTTGGCATTGTCGCATAGCACCGGAAGCGGCGAGAGCCTTGGCGTGCTAGGCGGAACGGAACTTCTGGAACGGAGTCGTCAGATCCTTCCGTCAGAGATGCAGGGCAGGGCAAATGCGACAACATTGGTCCTACGGCCACTGATGGGTGCCGCGTACTTCGCCTCCAGGCGTGAGTGACTTTCTGCCTATTGACCCGACAAGGCGTCACGCAGAATCTGACTACTGCTGTAGTCACTCGGAACTGTCCTGCCCGTAGCAGGAAGGCTCTGCGGCGTTTGAACGGATTCCACCCACTGGCGCAGGCCAAAACAAGGATCACTGCACGTGTTACGCCGCAATCGACTTCTTCTGTCTGCGGGTCTGGTCCCGCTTCCGTGGTTCCTGTTCTGGACCAGCGTTGCCGCCGTGTTCGCGCCGGGCTACAACCCGCTTGCACAGCACGCCAGCGAGCTGCTGCAGGCACCAACGCTTGCAAGCATCTGCGCCAGGATTGCCCCCATCGGCTGCGGCGTGGGCTTCGTGGCGTTTGCCATCGGGGTATGGCGGGAGTCCGGTCGCCGGATTGCCGTAGGCGCGATCTGCTGGATGATCTTTGGCATCTCCATGCTGACCAACGGGCTCTGGCCCATGGGCCATCCGATGCACGGCTTCTACACCATCGGTATCGCAAACATCATTGCACCGGCGATGTCGCACATCGAGATGAGCGCGTGGTCTGCCAACCGAAGGGCGTATGCCGTGACCGCTTTGGTGAGCATCGCGGGCATCGTCTATCTCTGGTTGAACGTGGTGGGCGCGGATCCGGAGGGGTTCAGGGGGCTGACACAGCGCGTGTTTTCATCGATCAACTCGCTGTGGCCGTTCCTGGTTGCGCTATGTCTGCTGCGCAGGGGTTCAAGCATCCTGAAGGCGCAGCCTGAGCACTGATCGGCGGGCATGCAGGAACATGGATGGCCGTTGAGGTTGGGGAGCTTAGAAGGGAAGAGCATCTTTCGCCGCTAGCTGATCCACGTTCAAGTGTACTAGGACCAATCGCCGAGAGAATATCCGATTTCCTGTGTCCGGGCGCTGGCGCCTCTCGAGCACTTCAATCGGTGAAGAGTAATAATTGCCGCAGCATCTGTCGATTCCGAAATTCCATGCCCTCATCTCACAGTTTCAGTTATTCCCGTTCGCCGTGTTCTCCCTGTAATCGCTTCTATGTCTTGAACGCATTGCCGGAAGATGAATCTTTCACCAGTAACCAGACCTTGGAGAACATCCTCGATGAGGTGCTTGCACAAGGTCATGAAAGCTACTGCCAGGCCAGCGATCTAGCACAACAGTTGGCGTGTCCAGACCGCGCTTCGTTCGATGCATCGATCCAGCGGATCAGCGTCGATGTTCGTGATGGTGGGATGCCGATGGTGTTCATTCACGGGCACGGCAACAAGACTGACGGATTGCGGCTAGCGTCGGGAACATATGTACCCTGGTCAGCCTACTTAGATTCCCTAATGTGCATCACGACAGCCACTGGAGGTGAGCTCACAGTGATCGCAGCGTTCTGCCATTCAATGGAGATCGTCCCACTGCTGCCGAACACCGGAAGATTGCCGTTCTCTTTCTACTATGGATACGACGGGACAATCACCGCTGGAGAAGTGCATGACGAGACGGAAATGCTCTATCGCGGGTTCTTCAGGGATGGTGGTAGAGCCGGGACAGATCCGACCGCCCGTCTAAAGCACTACAGCGAGTTCGATCACGTCGAGGAGGTTTTGCGCCAATTCTTAGCACTCTATGGCGCGCACGACGAGAAAAGGGCTGCTTATCCAATGCTGTCGAAGCGAAAAATTCTTAAGAGCACAGAGCAGCATTTCCTAGCCCAAGGAGAACCGCTAGGAGGCGTTCGCAAGAATGTGATTGATGCGATCGGTGGCGCCGCACTAGTGAATGAGGTGCTTGGAAAGTTCATGTATGAAACCGACCGTCGCTCGCGGCTCATTCGCGAAGTCATTCAGTGGCATGGGCAGATTAAGGATGCTTTGAACAAACCTCCAAGCGGCGCCGGCCGCTAGCCGACAACTTGCGTCGTCAGCTGAAGGCGCACGGCGCGTTGGCGAAGATACTTGAAGTGGTGAACGCGAACCTAGCCAATAAATGCGAGAACCCGCACGCGAGCAAGGCCGTGGATGCCACGATCATCCCACGTGCCCAGCCCTACTAAGAACGCCGCCAAGGCGCGTCATCCTGAGGTGCAGCAAGCCCTCAAAGGCAACCAGTGGTGCTTCGGCGAGAGGACGCGTGCAAGTTTACATAGAAAAATTGTCTAGTTCCCCTGCATCACTTGGGTTCGTGACATCACAACAATTACGCCTGCAATGTGGTGCCTTTTACTGAGGTCAATTTCGTCATAGTCGATCCCAGGAACTACCTCGCCGTACTGCTCAAGACTGACCCTTACCACGGATACGTCCGAGCTAATACCTGTCATTCCGGTCACCTCTTCGAGGAAGCTCTCATACTTGCGCTTAAGCGCAGTTTCACGATTCTGAACTTGAGTAAGATTCGTCCGCTTGTACAAATGGAATGCGGCGAACGCCGTAAATTCAAGGACACTGGCGCCTGTTTCTCCCGTTGCATTCAAGAAGCACAGGTTGCGCCTCAGGTCTTCAAGTACCAACTCCTTGGCAGGATTGAAGCCCTTGACTTCGATGGCGCACAACGGCTGATGGCCCCAGCAGCCACTATTGATCTTCTCGGTGTAGACGGTGACGTCGATTCGCCCTTTTCTATCTACATTTGGCTGGCTTCGCCGCAGAATCATCTTTCCGCCAAACCTACCTTGTCCGTTGCGGGCGATAGGCTTTAGGCAGTCCTTGGCAAAGGTCTCGGCGTCTCGTTCAACTCTGATGACATACGGATCGGCGGCCGGGGCGTTAAGCTCCGCAATTGCTTTGGCCACTTCTACGGTAAAAAGATACTCCGCGGCGATTGGCTCAGAAATGGCGTCGGTGAATAGCTCGGTCTGCCTACACGCCGACTTCATTGCCTGCTCGATCTTGTTAAGAATTTTCGTGCGGTGTTCCATTCTTTTCCTGAGTATCACGCTTGGGGGCTACTTGAAGGTCATTCTACGAGTGTTGAACTTGCTACCCAATCGCATGCCGGACGCTGCATTCCCTCCGGCCTAGAGATGCGCGCTCTGGGCAGTGGTCGAGGTTTATCTTGGTTTTAGAGCCTCCGTCAAGATTGACGCCCGGGTACCTTGTCGACCATGAGCAGGGTGTCCAATGGAAACGGGTAGAACGGCTCAATGACGACGATTAGCTTGACGCTGCGGAGAGAGGACTTGGATCTCTGCAGAGGACGGTTGGCGAGACGAATGCTCACAGATCCCTCGATCAATTGATGATCTCCCCACTCCCCGAAGCAACAAACGCCTTCAACTGCCGAACGAACTCCGCGTCGTAGGCTTCCCACTCCGTAACCTCCCCAACCACCCGCAACGGCTGCGCACTTCGATACGACCGCGTTGGGTTCCCGGGAAACTTCTTGTTGGTCACATTCGGGTCGTCTTCAAACGGCCCGGTCGGCTCCACCACATACACGCGCGGACGCCCCCGGCCCTGGGCCATCTCCGCAGCCAACCCGGCGCCCTTGGCAATCGTGGTGAAGTAGATGTGGTTCATCACCACGCTGTCGCGATAGTTGGAGCGGAAGCCTGCGCTCAGCAGCTCGCCCACCGCCAGATCACCGCGGGTGCCGTGATAGAACGGCCCGGCGACCTGGTCGCAGGTGTCATGCGAAACGGGTGTCCATTCGGTGTCCTGTGCCATCGGCACTGCCCCTGCGTGTCCTGCCGGATCGACAGGCCGGCGAGTCTAGGGCGTCCGGTGGGCCTTGCTGCAAGGCCCCATCCGGGAAATACTCTGTAGTGGGAGGCGCGGTGCGCCTCCTCTTTCATTCTGCGGCGCCGCGCCCTTCCAGCTCGCGCACGGCGGTTTCCAGCGCATCCAGCTTTTGGCGGGTCTTCAGCAGCACGGCGCGCTGCACTTCGAACTCCTCGCGGGTGACCAGGTCCAGCTTGGCCAGGCCGGCCTGCAGCGCGCTCTTGAAGGTGGCCTGCAGTTCCTCGCGCGATTCGCGCAGGCCCGGGGGCACCAGGTCGCTGAGGCGACGGGCGAGGTCATCGATTTGATTCAGGTCGATCATGGGGTACTCCGTGGGGGTGGGCCCGTGCATCCGGCGCGGGCAGGCCGATCGGGCACAAGGATACTGCTGGCACCCACTGCCCGGACAGGCCGCAGCGGCTTCGCACGGGCCGCGTTCAGGCGCTATCCTCCACGCCGGAAGACAGGAGATAGACGATGAAGATGGTCATGGCGGTGATCAAGCCGTTCAAGCTCGACGACGTGCGCGAAGCGCTGGCCGAGCGTGGGGTCACCGGGATCACGGTGACGGAAGTGAAGGGCTTTGGTCGCCAGAAGGGCCATACCGAGCTGTACCGTGGCGCGGAGTATGTGGTCGACTTCCTGCCGAAGGTGAAGCTGGAAGTGGCGGTGACCGATGACCAGGTGGAGGCCGTGGTTGAGGCCATCGTGAAAGCGGCCGGCACCGGGAAGATTGGTGACGGCAAGGTGTTTGTGTACGACCTGGGCAGTGTGGTGCGTATTCGTACCGGTGAGCTTGACGCGGACGCGCTGTAGCCCGTTCGGCGGGATGTTGTAGAGCCGAGCCGATGCTCGGCTGCATTTCGCGCGATGCAGGAACAGCAGCCGAGCGTGGGCTCGGCTCTACAATGAGCGTAAAGCGGTCGAGCAAGCTCGACTCTACGACCGGGATCGGGCGGCGCGAACACCCGTGTGCGGCGAAGAGCCCTCCCGGTGTGATCAGCCCGACGGAATGAGGGGGGACGACCGCCACTCCGGCAGACCGAGCGCACGGCGGGTGCGCGTCACGGTGGCGGCGATCTCTGCCTCGAAGCCGCCATCAGGTTGCAGCAGCGGCATGAGTTCGGCACAGCGTTGCTTCAGCACATCGACCCATGGCGCTGGGTGGGTTTCCGTAGCGGCCAGTGCCAAGTGCCTGCGACCCTCGTCGTAAGCGCCCGCCAGCCCGGCAGTGATGCCCGCATGTATGTGTTCGCGGATACCCGGTTTGGGGTGATGACTCATCAATGTACGCACGTGCCCCGGGGTGGGAAAGCGGTCACGCAGGGCCAGTACCTCGGCGGCGGCCTGCTCAGCCAGTGCCTGTGCGGCCGAGGCAAACTCGGCGGTTTCGGTGAAGCGTTCGAATCCGGCAACGCGGCCGCCCACGTCGAAGGACAGGTAGTCCTTTTCTTCCCAGAGCCAGCAGGCGCCGACATTGAGGTAGCTGCCCCTGTCCCATGCCGAAGGCTGGAACTCGACCACTCCGACCCACCAGCCCTGGTCGTCAAGCCAGGTGCGCGAACGGCCCTTTTGCACGCAGCCCAAGGGGCGCAGTATGGATCTTGCGGCTGCAGTCAGCAGGCGGGTGTGTTCAGGTGTCGGCATCCCCAGCGTCCTTGCGAGTGGCGTGCCGACGAGTATCGCAGAGCACATCGGGCGTGTGACCCCGGGCAAATGCAGGGGCAAACGGCAGTCGCGCAAGCAATGCAGGGGCGAACAGCGCTTAACGACGCTTCGCCCACTTATAGAACCGTTTCCAGCCCTGCCGCACAGCCGCTACCCAGCCCGGGTCGGCCACCAGTGCGGCCTGCGCGGCACTCGGCGCCTGGCCGGTCACGCGCTGGCGGATCTTCAGCAGGTTCTTCATGTCGCTGCGGCGCATCTGCCGGCTCAGCGGCCCGCGGCGCAGCCAGCGGGGTACGCGCCAGGCGGAGGTGAAGTCCAGCAGCACCGGCACGCCGGCGCTCACCACCACGTTGGTGCCATGCAGGTCGTTGTGGGTGATGCCGGCGGCATGCAGGCGGCTGAGCGCGTGCTGCAGCTGCTCGAACACGTCATTGCCCACGGCCTGCGCGGTGCTCAGGGTCTGGCCGGGGATGAATTCCATGCCCAGTGCCAGGCCACCGAGGGTGCCGAGCAGAGCGGGGGCATGCTTCCAACCGCCCAGGCGCTGCAGCATGCGGGCTTCACGGCGCACCATCAGTCGGGCGATCAGTGAGACGGGAGTGCCGCGGTAGCGGGAATAGTCCTTGATGACTGCCTCGCGCCCGTCCAGGCAGGTGCGGTAGACGTCGGGGGCCAGGAAGCGTTCGCCGCGCTTGAGCAGCAGCGGGGTGGCGGCGTCTTCGCCGCAGGAGGAGGGGGGCAGGGCAGGAAGATACATGTCGGGGTCTCGGACGACCCGGTGGGTGGCGCAAAGCGTCAAGCGAACCGGTGTTACAGGGAGTTACTAAGTTTTCGTTAATTTTAGTACTCGCCAGTTCGCTATTCCACGATTTGTCGGAGAAATGTCGGGGCCGTGGCTGGAACAGTTCGTCGCGCTCAATCGGACAATTCCGTCTCACTTGTTGGAATGGGCCTTTCAGATCAGGCAGTTGAGCCTTCCTGCCGTCCATTCATTCGCGGCCCGCTGAACGTCACGTACGTCCGGCTTGACCCCGACGCACGGCCTGCCGACCATAAGCTGTTAATTCGCGACATCGGCGGCCGCCCCTTCCTGGCACGTCCCCGTCCCCTGCCGCGGTCCCCACCGGTGCTGGCCGTCCGGCCGTGCATCGCCCTGTTTCCCGTTCCGGCTGCGGCTGGAGGAAAGTGTTTTGATCATCAAAATCGTCATCGCAGCGCTGTTCGTCGCCTGCGTGCTGTACATCCACTTCCGTGGCAAGGTCCGCGCGCGCTGGTCGCGCCAGCTGCTGGACCACTCCAGTTTCATGGCCCCGATCAACGTGGTCATGTACATGTTCTCGAAGGTGCCGACCACGCCGTTCCTGGACCCGGCCAAGGAGTTCCCGCAGCTGGAGCCGCTGCGCCAGAACTGGCAGATGATCCGCGACGAGGCGCTGGCGCTGCGCGATGCACAGAAGATCGCCGCCTCCAGCACGTTCAACGATGCCGGCTTCAATTCGTTCTTCCGCCGTGGCTGGAAGCGCTTCTACCTGAAGTGGTATGGCCCGTCGCACCCGTCGGCGAAGGCGATGTGCCCGAAGACCACCGCGCTGCTGGAGTCGCTGCCGGATGTGCGCGCGGCGATGTTCGCGCAGCTGCCGTCGGGCAGTGAACTGCGCCCGCACCGCGACCCGTTCGCCGGTTCGCTGCGCCTGCACCTGGGCCTGGCCACGCCCAACAATGACGGCTGCTACATCGAAGTGGACGGCATCAAGAAGAGCTGGCGCGACGGCGAGTGGATGATGTTCGATGAGACCTACATCCACCACGCGCACAACGAGACGCCGGATGACCGCGTGATCCTGTTCTGCGACATCGCCCGCCCGCTGCGCTTCGGCCTGCCGGGGCTGTTCAACCGCGCGGTGGCGGCCACGCTGCTGGCCGGTGGTGCCTCGCCGAACCTGCCGGGTGACCCGACCGGTGGCGTCAACAAGGCCTTTGGCAGCGTCTACAAGGTGCGCCTGAAGGCCAAGGCACTGCGCGAGCGCAGCGTGGTGGCCTACCAGCTGATCAAGTGGGGCCTGGTGGTGGCGGTGATCGCCGGTATCTGGGCGCTTTGAGCGTTACATGAGGTTGCCGGCCAGCGGCCGGCACTACCGGAACATGAAAAAACCCGCGCTGTCGCCAGCGCGGGTTTTCTTTTGGGTGGGTGCCGACCGTTGGTCGGCACGCCTTACTTCAGCGCCGCCTGCACGAACGGCGGGGTCACCAGTACGCCGGTGTGCAGCGCGGCGGTGTAGTACAGGGTGTTGAAGGTCTTGGCGGCCGAGTCGGCCTGGCGGAAGTCGAAGCTGCTGTCGCCCTTGCGCGCCATGGTCACGCTCCACCAGCCGGTGGGGTAGCACGGCTGCGGGAACGGCAGGGTCTTGAACGAACCGAAGCCGGCCTTGCCCATCTCGGTGCGCATTTCGTTGATCAGGTCCAACTGCATCAGCGGCGATTCGGACTGCTGCACCAGGATGCCGTCGTCCTTCAGGGCCTTGAAGCAGCTCTCGTAGAAGGCCTTGTTGAACAGGCCCTCACCCGGGCCGACCGGGTCGGTCGAATCGACGATCACCACGTCCACGCTACCGGCCGGGCAGTTGGCCATGTAGGCCACGCCGTCGTCGAACAGCAGCTCGGCGCGGGCGTCGTCGTTGGAGTCGCACAGTTCCGGGAAGTGCTTGCGCGCCATCACGGTGACCTGCTCGTCGATATCGCACTGGGTCACGCTCTCCACGCCGGTGTGCTTGAGCACTTCGCGCAGGGTGCCGCAGTCGCCGCCACCGATGATCACCACGCGCTTGGGCGCGGCGTGGGTGAACAGCACCGGGTGGCTGATCATCTCGTGGTAGAAGAAGTTGTCCATGCTGGTCAGCATGATGGCCCCGTCGATGGTCATCAGGTTGCCCCAGTCGGTGGTCTGGAAGATCTCGATCTTCTGGAACGGCGACTGCACCTCGTCCAGCTTGCCGGTGATGCGGTAGCCGATGGCCGAGCCGGTGCGCTCGAAGTGTTCGATGTACCAGTTGTTGCTGTCAGTCATTGAAAACAGTCCTGTTCGGAGGGGTGAAGCCGGGCTGGCGGGCGGGGCCGCGTGGCACAGATGCCACATCCGGACGGATCGGCCCGTTCAGGTTGAAACCTGTCACGGGCGCGGGCGCGCATGATAACGAACCTGTGGGCATATAGGCGTTATCATGCCCCCCCTTTTATTGCCAACAAGGCCGACTGAAATGACCGATTGGTCCCTCGACCAAGCCCGCAAGACCTACTCGATCCCGCATTGGGCGGACGGTTACTTCGACGTGGATCAGGCCGGGCACATGGTGGTGAGACCGACCGGGGCGGACGGCCCGGTGGTGTCGCTGCCCAAGGTGGTGGACGCGGCCCGTGCGGCCGGCGCCAAGCTGCCGCTGCTGGTGCGCTTCCCGGACATCCTCGGCCAGCGCCTGGGCAAGCTGCAGGCGGCCTTCGGCCAGGCCCAGCAGGACTGGGAGTACAGCGGCGGCTACACCGCCGTGTACCCGATCAAGGTCAACCAGACCCGCGGCGTGGCCGGCACCCTGGCCAGCCACCACGGCGAAGGCTTCGGCCTGGAAGCGGGCAGCAAGCCCGAGCTGATGGCGGTGCTGGCGCTGTCGCGCCCGGGTGGCCTGATCGTCTGCAACGGTTACAAGGACCGCGAGTACATCCGCCTGGCCCTGATCGGCCGCAAGCTGGGCCTGCAGACCTTCATCGTCATCGAGAAGCCGTCCGAGCTGAAGCTGGTGCTGGAAGAGTCCAAGGCGCTGGACGTGAAGCCGGGCCTGGGCGTGCGCATGCGCTTGGCCTCGCTGGGCGCCGGCAAGTGGCAGAACAGCGGTGGCGACAAGGCCAAGTTCGGTCTGTCGCCGCGCCAGCTGCTGGACCTGTGGAAGTCGCTGCGTGACACCGAGTACGCCGACTGCCTGAACCTGCTGCACTTCCACATGGGTTCGCAGATCTCCAACGTGCGCGACATCGCCAACGGCATGCGCGAAGCCACCCGCTACTTCGTGGAGCTGTCGCGCCTGGGCGCGAAGATCACCCACGTCGATGTGGGCGGCGGCCTGGGCGTGGACTATGAAGGCACGCGCTCGCGCAGCTTCTGCTCGATCAACTACGGCCTGCATTCCTATGCCAGCAACATCGTGCAGCCGCTGGCCAATGCCTGCGAAGAATTCGGCCTGACCCCGCCGCGCATCGTTACCGAGTGCGGCCGCGCGATGACCGCGCACCACGCGGTGCTGATCGCCAATGTGTCGGAAGTGGAAGAGGCGCAGGAAGGCCGCGTGCCGGACCAGCACGACGACGAGCCGGCGGCGATCCGCCACCTGCGTGAGATCCACGACGAGCTGGACGTGCGCCCGGCGGTGGAGCTGTTCCAGGAAGCGCAGCATTTCCATGCCGAAGGCCTGGCCAGCTACGCGCTGGGCCAGATCGACCTGCCGCAGCGTGCGCGCATCGACGATCTGTTCTACGCCATCGCCCACGGCGTGCGTGCGCGCCTGAGCTATGACGAGAAGAGCCACCGCCCGGTGCTGGACGAACTGAACGAGCGCCTGGTCGACAAGTACTTCGTCAACTTCAGCGTGTTCGAATCGATCCCGGACGTGTGGGCGATCGACCAGGTGTTCCCGATCGTGCCGATCGAGCGCCTGGACGAAACCCCGGACCGCCGCGGCATCATCGCCGACATGACCTGCGACTCGGACGGCATGGTGGAAACCTATGTCGAGAACGAGAGCCTGGACAGCTCGCTGCCGCTGCACAAGATGAAGCCGGGCGAGAGCTATCGCATCGGTTTCTTCATGGTCGGCGCCTACCAGGAAATCCTGGGCGACATCCACAACCTGTTCGGCGATACCGACGCGGTGGAAGTGCTGGCCGATGCCGATGGCTACGCCATCACCCAGCAGCGCCGTGGTGACACCACCGACGTGATGCTGGATTACGTGGGTTACCGCCTGGACGAACTGCGTGCGACCTATGCGCAGCGCGTGGCCGAGGCCCAGCTGTCGCCGGAACGCGCGCAGGAGTTGTCGGAGGCGCTGGAAGCCGGCCTGACCGGTTACACCTACCTGTCCGACGAACCGCTGGTCTGATGGACGGCGTCGGGTCTGCCTGGCGCCACCGTTACCGATGAGCGCGCGCGCGATCTTCCATCTGTTCCTGCATGCCGCCGTGCCAGCTTTGCTGGCATGGCTGTTCTGGCGCAAGCGCTTCGCCTCGGCGTGGCTGCTGATGCTGCTGGGCTGGATCATCGATCTGGACCACCTGCTGGCCGATCCGATCTACGCGCCCAACCGCTGCAGCATCGGTTTTCATCCGTTGCATACCGCACCGGCGATTGCCGTCTACGCGGGGCTGTGTGTGCCGAAGAAGACGCGGCTGGTGGGCATCGGGTTGATGATCCACATCGCACTGGACGCGATTGATTGCTGGTGGATGCATCACCGTTGATGCTGGGTGCGTGTCGACCAAGGTCGACACCTACCGGGTGCACGATGGCGGACAGAACTGACGGACTGCTTTGGTGGATGCCGACCTTGGTCGGCGCTTTTGATGCGTGTCGACCAAGGTCGACAGCTACCTGGTGCACGGCGACCGGTCGGATTGGCGCTTGGTAGAGCCGGCCGCTGGCCGGCTTCTGCAGGGCGTTTCCGGTGACCACGTGGTTGCCGCTTGGTAGAGCCGGCCGCTGGCCGGCTTCCGCAGGGTGTTCCTGATGACCGCGTGGTTGCCGGCCAGCGGCCGGCACTACCCACCGTCAGGTTGGCCACTTCACCCCACCGGCAACCACAACGTTGCACACAGGCCGGGCTGCGCGTTCTCCAGCGCCACGCGCCCGCCATAGCTGGCGGCGATATCTCCCACGATCGCCAGCCCCAATCCACTGCTGCCCTCGCGCTCATCCAGCCGCACGCCACGCTGTGTGACCTGTGACAGCGCATCCGCCGCCAAGCCCGGGCCGTCGTCACGCACATCGATGCGTAGCTGTCCGTCGCTGGCTTCCGCTTCGACAATCACCTGCTGTTGCGCCCAGCGCCCGGCGTTGTCCAGCAGGTTGCCCAGCATCTCTTCCAGATCCGCACTGGCACCAGCGAACTGCAGCACCGGATCGATGCCTGCCGCCGTGAACGTGATGCCACGTTCGCCATGCACGCGTGCCATCAGCCGGCACATCGCCTGCGCCACTGTAGCCACGTCGGTGCGCTGGCGATGGTCGGCGGCCAGCCCTGCGGCCAGGTAACGGTCGACGCTGGCCTGCATGCGGCCACTCTGCTCGCGTACGGTGGCACGCCAATGCGTGCCGTCGCCGTCAGCTTCGGTGGCCAATACGCTCAGCGGGGTCTTCAATGCATGCGCCAGATCCTGTGCACTGGTGCGCGCACGCGCAACCATGCGTTGCTGGTGCTCCAGCAGCGCGTTGAGTTCTTCGCCCAGTGGCGCGACCTCCGCGCCCAGTCCCTGCGTGTCGATGCGCTGCGCGTCGCCGCGCCGCACCCGTTCCAGCTGTGTACCGAGGCGATGCAATGGGCGCAGGCCGAAGTGCACCTGGCTGGCCAGCACCGCCAGCCACGCCGCAACCAGTACGCCCAGGGCGATGGCGGTGCGTTTGCGGAACGCGGCAACATCCGCATCCAGTGCGCTGCGATCGGTGGCGACCACCGCCACGAACGGTTCGCTGGCGCGTGGCAGGCGCACCTGCTGCACGCGTGCACGCAGGGATTGCTGCAGCGGTCCGGACAGATTGCGCGTGGCCGGCCCGGTAGCCGGCGCCGGCAGGGTTTCATCCCACAGCGAACGCGACTGCAGCAGCACACGGCCATCGGCACCTGCGATCTGCCAGTACGCACCGGAAAACACCCGCTGGAAGCGCGCGTCATTCGGTTCCTGGCGCAGGCGCAGCTGCCCCCCCGGGTCCACTTCGGCCTGTGCCAGCAGGGTCAGCATGTCCTGCTGCAGTTCGTGGTCGAGGCGGTCGCGCGCGCTGCGCTTGAACAGCTCGCCCAGCAGTGCGCTGGCCAGCAGCGAGACCAGCAGCAGACCAACGCCGCCGGCCAGCAGCAGGCGCCGCCGCAGCGACGGTTGCCGGTTCATGACGCGGCCAGCCGCCAGCCCTGGCCGCGTACGGTCTGGATCAGGTCGATGCCGAGCTTGCGGCGCACGCGCCCAAGCAGCACGTCCAGTGCGTTGGAGTCCGGGTCATGGCCGCCGTCGAATACCTGTTCGCCCAGCCGGTCGCGGCCGATCACCTGACCGCTGTGGTGGATGAAGTAGCTGAGCAGGCGGAACTCCTGCGGGCTCAGCGCCAGCGCCTGCCCATCCAGTTCGAAGCGGCCTGCATTGACATCCAGCTGCAGCGGGCCGCAGTGCAGGCGCGGGCTGGCATGGCCATGGCTGCGGCGGATCAGGGCGCGCAGCCGCAGCACCAGTTCGTCGGCCTGGAACGGTTTGGTCAGATAGTCATCGGCGCCGGCATCGAAGCCGGCCAGCTTGTCGTGCCAGCGCCCGCGTGCGGTCAGCACCAGCACCGGAAAGCTGCGGCCGTTGCCGCGCCAGCGCTCGATCACGCTCAATCCGTCCAGCCCGGGCAGGCCCAGGTCGACGATGGCGGCCTGCAGGTCCTCGATCTGACCGATCTCCTCGGCCTGGCGGCCGTCGGCGACCACGTGCATCACGTAGCCGGCCTGTTCCAGCAGGGGTACCAGGCGCTGTGCCAGTGCGGCATCGTCTTCGGCCAACAGGATGCGCATCAGTCGTCCAGCTCCGTCTTCAGCAGCTTTCCGCTGCGCGCATCATAGTCCAGCTCCACCACCACGCCGTCTCCGCGCAGGATCTCCACCTCGTAGACGCCGTCGTCCAGCTCCACTTCCAGCAGCTGGCCCGGGTAGCGCTTGAGGGCATCGCGCACCACGCTTTCCAATGGCACGTAACGGCCCTGCTGCACGGCGCGGCGCGCAACCTGCTGCGCCGGGTCCTGTGCGGGCGCGGCGGAGGTCGGGGCGCTGGCCAGGGCCAGCAGCAGGGGCAGGGTGGAGAGCATCGGGGCGCAGGGCGGGCGGTAGGAACAGGCGTGAGTGTGGCGGGGGTGACTAACAGCTGGCTAACAGTGCCGGCTAAGGCATTGTTAACCACGAGGGGCATTGTGGCGTTGCCGGGATGGTCCGGTCACGAACACGAACAGGAGAACCCCCATGTTGAAGTCGCTCACCCTCGCCACTGTTGCTCTGCTGGCCATCGCACCGGCCGTACAGGCCGCGCCGTTGGGCATGGCCCAGGTCGAACAGACCCTGCGCAAGGCCGGCTACACCCAGATCCACGAGATCGAACGCGATGATGGCCTGTGGGAGGCGGATGTCAGCCGCGCCGATGGCCGCTTCAGCGAGGTCTACGTTGACCCCAAGACCGGCGAGATCTTCGACGAGCACAGCAAGCGCGCGCTGTTGACCACCGAGCAGGTGCTGGCACGGGCACAGGCGCATGGCCTGCGCGAGATCCATTCGCTGGAACGCGATGGTGCGACCTGGTCGCTGGAAGCGCGCAATGCCCGCAACCAGAAGGTGGACGTGCGCCTGAGCGGTTATGACGGCCGCATCCTGCACAGCGAGCGCGATGGCTGGCTGGATTGACCTGCTGGTAGTGCCGGCCGCTGGCCGGCAACCCATGATCGTTTCCAACCCCGCGAGTCGCCGGCCAGCGGCCGGCGCTACCGCGCGACTACCAGCCGAGCATGGGCTCGGCTCTACAGGAGCTGGCTTACCAGCCAAACGGCGGCGGGTAATCCCAATAACCCGGGCCGCGACCGTAGTAGCCGCCATACGGGCCGAAGAAGCCCGGGCCCTTGCCTTCGCTCACGTGGATGTTGACGTTGACCCCGTGGGTCTTGCCCTCATCGGTGGTGTAGTTCTTGCTCAGGTTCAGCGTGGCGGCGTTGTAGTGGCTGTTGCCACCGTTCTTGGAATAACCGATGCCGGTAGTGAAGCTGCCGGACACCTTGACCTTGTCGTCGGTCACGTCGGCGATCTTGGCGTCGTCGTGCACGCGCGGGCCGCTCTTGTCGCCGTAGTAGGTGCCCGGCGGGTCCTGCTGCAGGGTCGGGTCATTCAGATAGCGCATCGGTGCCTGCGGCACCGACAGATCCAGCCCGGTCGCCTGCGGCGCGGTCGCGCCGGCAGCGGACTGGGCCAGCACGGTTCCCGGCAGGGCCAGGCACAGCAGCAGGGTCAGGGGGCGGATCATGACAGCGCTCCAGCGGACAGGTGGCCACGCAACACGCGGCGGTACAGGCCGACGCTAGCAGGGGCTGCTTGAATGATGCCTGTCGGCGCCGGATTGGGGTAGAGCCAGGCCATGCCTGGCTGCAGGTCACAACCGCCCGAACCCGAACAGCCCTTCCAGAGCATGCCTGCGGCGCTCGATCCGGGCCCGCAGCAGCTGGGCGCCGATCATCGAGTAGGTGATGCCGTTGCCGCCGTAGGCCATGGCGAAGTGCACCCGTGGCCCCCATTGATCGTGCGGGCCGAAGAACGGCAGGCCGTCCGCCGTTTCGGCGAAGGTGCCGGCCCAGGAGAACGCCGGCACCGGGTCCAGCCGCGGGAACCAATGCAGCAGCTGCTTCATCAGCTTGTCCGCCTTGCGCTCTACGCGCCGGTCGCGGCGGGCGGGGATGTCGATGGCGTCGTCCAGCCCGCCCACCAGCAGGCGGCGATCGCCGGTGGCGCGCAGGTAGAGGTACGGGCGCGCGCTCTCCCATACCATCGTGTTGCGCAGGCGGCCCAGCACGTCCGCATCGATCGGGTCGGTAATGAAGGCATAGCTGCTGCGGTTACGTGCGACGCGCTGATCGAGCCAGTGCTGGTTGGCATAGCCCATGGCGAGCACGACATGGCGTGCGCGGACCGTGGTACCGGCTTCGGTGCGGGCGGTCACTCTGCGTGCAGTGGCGTCGAGGCTGTGCAGCACGGTGCGGTCATGCACCTGGCCGCCGCGCCGGCGCACGCGCTGCAGCAACCCATAGGTCAGGCGATAGGGGTCGACCCGCGCCGCCTGGCGCGTGAGCAGGGCACCACCGGCGTCCACGTCGAAACGTTCCTGCAGTGTCTCCGGGCCCAGCCAGCGGGCATCCAGGCCGATGCTGCGCCGCGCCTCACCCTCGGCCATCAGGCGTGGCACGTCGCGGTGGCGGCTGGCCAGATACAGGCTGTCCATGCGCTGGAAATCGACGTCCTTCAACCCGCGCGCCACGTCGCCCAGTGCCGGGATTGCCTCCGCGCAGGCCCGGTACGCCAGTGCAGCGGCGTCCTGCCCGTAGCGCTCGGCCAGTTCCAGCAGATGGGTATCGATCTCGTACTGCAGCAGCGCGGTGCTGGCAGCGGTGCTGCCCCAGCCGATGTCGCGCTGCTCGATCACCGCCACGTCGTGGCCATGCCGGGACAGTTCGTCGGCAATCAGCGCGCCGGTGATGCCGCCGCCGACCACCAGCACGTCGCAGTGCAGGTCCTGCTGCAGCGGAGGAAAAGCGTGGATCAGGCCGTTGCGTACCGCCCACCACGGGTAACCACTCTTCAGGTCCATGGCCGTGCGCTGCTCAAGCGGTGGGGCGGCCGGTGTGCGGCGTCTGGATCAGTTCGGACAGATCGAAGCCCTGCAGGCGGGCAGTCGCCAGATAATGGTCCTGCACGGTCGCGTCCAGGCGCGGCTCGCGCGCCAGCAGCCACAGGTACTTGCGGTCCGGGCTGCCGACCAGCGACACGCTGTAGTCCGGAGCGACCTGGATCACCCAGTAGTCGCCCTTGGCGAATGGCAACCAGCGCAGGCCCTTGGGCAGGAAGCTCACCTCCAGGCGCGCACTGTCGTTGTCGACGGCGCAGGCCTCGCCGGTGGCTTCCTCAACCTCGCCGTCCATACGGCAGCGGTTGGTGACGCCGACGTTGCCGTTGTCGAGCAGGGTGTAGTGCGCCGACACGTCGGTGCAGCCTTCCGGTTCATGGCGCATCGGCAGGCGTGCGATCTCGTACCAGGTGCCCAGGTAGCGGGGCAGCTTGAGGTCGGCAACGGTTTTCAGCGGCGGGTGCTCGGTCATCGGTAGTCGTGGCAGGGGTGGGCCTCCACGATGCCGATGGCCTTGCCATGGGCGGGTGAAGCCGGGGCGATGGCCGTGTCCAGAACGTTCCGTCGCCCCGGCGGAGCGCCCGTTGTCACCGGCGTGGCGGTATCCTGCCGCCAGCGCCGTGTTTTCCTGATCCAACCGAGGTGGAGGTGCCGATGTACCAGGTGATCCTGTTGAAGAGTGAATCCGCGTTCGCACGCGAACAGTGGCCGCAGGTCGACGACCTGGTCGACTACGAAGGCGTGGCCTACAGCCTGCGTGCCGGCCCGCGCCAGCCGCTGCCGACCGACCACGACTGGCACCCGGTGGCGGTGTATGCGCCCGATGAGATCACCGAGGAAGAGTTCCAGGACTGGTACGCGCTGCAGCAGCCGGCCGTGGAAGAGCTGCGCCTGAAGTACTGATGCTCGACGCTGCCAGGACCGCACATCCGTCCTTGACCGCCTCTGCCGTATAGTCGCGCGCAGGCGCGGTGGTCCGCGCGAACCGGTGTGGCTGGCGTGTCTTCTTTCCTGCGATCGATCCGTGCACGGGGCCCCTGGCTGGCCCTGCTGCTGTGCAGCGTCTTCCTGCTGTCCGCGCCGGTGCTGGCGCAGGACGAGGACCCCACGCCGAAACAGCAGCTGGCGGATATCGACTCCAGCCTGAAGGAGATCGACCGCAAGCGTAGCGATGCGGAAGCCATCGAGACGCTGGCGATGCTGTCCGAGAATGCCTCGCAGGCACGGCGCGATGCCGAGGCGCTGGAGAAGTCGCTGCAGCCGCAGCTGGACCGCCTCAACGAACAGCTGGCGCAGCTGGGCACGCCTGCCGAGGGCGCCACCGAACCGCCCGAACTGGCGGCGCAACGGCGCACCCTCAACAAGCAGCGCGACGGCTTGGCCGCATCGGTGGCCCAGGCCAAGGCCAGTGCCGTGCGCGCCCAGCAGCTGGCGACCGACATCGACCAGCAACGCGCCGCACAACGCACCGAGGAGCTGGGGAAGAAGGTCGCCTCGCCGCTGTCGCCTGCGCTGTGGAGCAAGGTGGCCGAGCGCCTGCCGGTCGATATCGCACGGGTTGCGCCGTTGGCCGAGCAGGGACGCGATGCGTTCGTCGCCGGTATCCGCGCCAATGGTTGGGGCACGCCGTTGCTGGGCCTGGTGGCCGCGCTGGTGATGATGTTCCCGCTGCGGTTGTGGCTACGCCGCCTGGGGCGGCAGTTTGCCGCGTCCGACCGTGCGCCCGATGGCCGCCTGCGCCGTTCCGGTCTGGCCATGTGGCTGTTGCTGGTGGGCACGCTGCTGCCCGGCTATGCGGTGGTGGTGTTCATCGCCTCGCTCAACGCCATCGGTGCGATTGCGCCGCGCCTGCAGAACGTGGCCGACGGCGTGCAGCAGGCCACCTTCGCCGCCGCGTTCATCGCTGCGCTCAGTGCCTGCCTGCTGGTGCCGTCGCGGCCCTCGTGGCGGTTGCTGAACCTGGATGACACCGCCGCGCTGAAGCTGCGCAAGTACGCCTGGGGCGCGGCAGCGCTGGCCTGGCTGAGCACGGTGCTGGTGGCCATCGACCAGGCCACGCGCACCAGCGATGTCACCACGGTGGCGCTGGACGGTGTGATCGCGCTGACCTACCTGGGCCTGATCATGGCCATGCTGGTGACGCTGGCACGCCTGCATCGGCGGCAGACCGCCGAGGCCGAAGCCAAACTGGAAGCGCAGGCCGAAGGTGTGGGCGCGAGCACGCCGGTGCGGCGCAGCAGCTGGCTGGTGCTGGCACGCGTGGCAGGCAACATCGCGGTGGTGGCGGCCATCATCGCCACGTTGCTGGGCTACCTGAATTTCGCCAAGTTCGTGAACCAGCAGCTGATCGGCGGCAGCATCGTGGTGCTGGCGGCGACGCTGCTGTTCAAGTTCGTCGATGACCTGAGCACGTGGATGCTCAACGCCGACAGCAAGGTGGGCCAGACCATCCTGCTCAGCACGGGCCTGAGCGTGTCGCGGCTGGAGCAGGCCGGCGTGCTGCTCTCTGCAGCCCTGCGCACCATCGTCGTGCTGATCACATTGCTGGCGCTGGTGGCACCGTTTGGCAACATCGGCGCGGTGGTGGAACGCTTCTCTTCGCTGCTCACCACGGGCATTCCGTTGGGTGGAACCACCCTGAAGCCGATGCAGATCGTGCTGGCGGTTGTGGTGCTGCTGGCCGGCCTGGCGATCACCCAGCTGGTGCAGCGCTGGCTGACCGATACCTACCTGCCCAAGACCGAACTGGACCTGGGGGCGCGCAACTCGGTCAGTACCGTCGCCCGCTACGTCGGCATCATCCTCGCGGTGATCTGGGCGTTGACGGCGATGGGGCTGGAGCTGACCAAGCTGGCGCTGCTCGTCAGTGCGTTGTCAGTGGGTATCGGTTTCGGCCTGCAGGTCATCACGCAGAACTTCGTCTCCGGCCTGATCCTGCTGGCCGAGCGCCCGGTGAAGATCGGTGACTGGGTGAAGCTGGGCGACCAGGAGGGCGACATCCGCCGCATCAGCCTGCGTTCGACCGAGATCCAGGTGGGCGACAAGTCGACGTTGATCGTGCCCAACTCCGAGCTGGTCACCAAGACCGTGCGCAACATGACGATGGGCAACAACCAGGGCCGCATCCAGATCCAGTTCGCGGTGCCGCCCAGCACCGATGTCGGCAATCTGCGGCAGGCGCTGCTGGATGCGTACACTGCGCATACCAACGTGCTGAAGCAGCCGGCGCCGACGGTCTACATCGACAGCATTGCCGGTGGCCAGATCACCATCAACAGTTTCGCCTATGTGGCGAGCCCGCGGCAGGTGTATGCCACCCGCAGCGATCTGTACTTCAGCCTGCTGCAGATCCTGGCGGAGCGGAACATTCCGCTGTCGACCCCGACCGACATCCACATCACCCGCGATCCGCAGGAGTAGGGGTTTCTTTGCAGGGCTGCGCCCTGCACCCGCCGAATCAACGTCAACCGCAAGAGCATCAGCAAAAGCAAAAGCATGCATTCCGTGGGATGGCGGGGTGGGTCCGGTTGCGGGGGGCGCTGCAAGTACGTCCATGTAAGCTCGGTCGCCGCATCCATGCGGCTCACGCCCCCGCAACCGGACCCACCCCGCCGTCGACAGTTTCCCGCTGCTGTTGGTGCCAGCTGCTGTTGGTGATCCGTTTTCCTCCGGAAAACGGATCTGAACCAAGATTGATTTCGATATCTGACAGAAGTGTCGACCAAGGTCGACACCTACCGACAGCCACAGGAATCTGTCAAAGGTGGGGCGGTGGCGGAGTGCGGGGTGTCAGCCGCATGGATGCGGCTGCCAAGCCTACAGGGACGTACTTGCGGCGTCCCCGCACTCCGCCACCGCCCCGCCAAACCACGGAATGCACGCTGTTGCTGTTGCTTCGGCTTTTGCTTCGGCAGGTGCAGGGCGCAGCCCTGCAAAGAACCCTATCCTCGCGGTCGGCTGCGCGACGGCACCAGTGCGAACGTGTCCACCGCCAGCTTCTCGGCGTGGTTCAACCACGCGCGGATCTCCAGATCATCCACTTCGTGGTCCAGCCCGAACGACACGTTGATCTTGCCGTTGGCATCGGGCTGCACCCACTGCTGGGCCAGCACCACCTTGCGCTGCGAGGATACCGCCTCGATCCAGAATCCACGATCCGGGCGCGTGCTCGCCACCAGCTGCAGCATGTACTGGCCGGCACGGGTGCGGCGGCCCTTCTGGGTGATCATGTGCGCCTGGCGCACGCTCGGACGCGGGCCCTGGAACGCATCCAGCGGCGCATCCACCGCGATGCCGCCGCGCAGGTCGTTGTCGCGGTACAGCTTGATGCCGTTGTCGCGGTTGACGAGCAGGGCGCACCAGTCGCCGTCGGCCGAGCCATCCTCGAATGCGGTGCAGCGGTCGACGTAGGCCAGGGTGTTGTCCGGATTGGCATCATCGAACTGGCGCGAGGTGTTCTCCAGGTACACCGACTTCAATCCCCAGTCCTTGTCGTACTCCAGCAGTACCGGTGGCTGCACGTGCTGCAGGCCGACCACCACCTGGTCATCGCCGTCGATCTTCAGTTCGCGGGTCGGTTCGCCCAGCCACAGTGAACGGGCGAAGGCGAGGTACTGCGGGTAATCGCGGCCGCCGTCGCGCTGGGTGGCCACGCTGGCGCTGGGCGCGCGCTGGGTATCGATCAGCGAACGGCCAAAGCCCATCGTCTTCAGGTTCGGGTCCAGCAGGCTGAGCAGGGTCGCACCCGAATCCAGGGTGGTGCCGGCGTCGGCGCTGAGCTGCTGCGGGGCAATGCCATCGCCCAGGAACAGCAGCAGGTTCTCGCGCTTCTGCCGGGTCAGAATGTGGGTCAGATCGTTGGGCATCGCCAGGTGGTCGGAGGCGATCACGATCAGCGTGTCCTTGCCGTACGGGCTGGCCTGGATGCGCTGCACCAGCTGCGAGATCAGGCGGTCGCTGCACTTGAGCGCGTTGAGCATGTTGATGTTGCCGTACTGGCTCTGGTAGCGCTCGCCCTTGCACGACACCGGCAGATGACCCGCCGGGTGGTGGGTGTCCATGGTGAGCGTGGTGAGCATGAACGGTGAGCCGGCGCGCGAGAGCTGTTCGAAGCGCTGGTAGGCGGTATCCAGCAGCACGTCATCGTGCACGCCCCAGGCCGAGTAGTGGATGCGGCCGATCTTCTTCTGCTGCTTGAACCACGCCAGGTCATGCACTTCGTCGAAGCCGTGGCTGGCCAGGAACTGGCCCTTGCCGGCGAACTGACCGTTGGCGCCGCCCAGGTAATGGTTGGTATAGCCCTGCTGCTTCAGGTAGTCACCCAGGCAGACCGCCTTGGGCAGGAAGCTGCCCATCCGGTCCATGCTGTTCTCATCGCCCTGCGAGGTGGTCAGCGGCACACCGCACATCGACGAGACCAGGCCGGCGATGGTCCAGCCGCTGCCCTCGGCCGAGGCCAGGTTGCGCACGTCCAGCGACTCGGACGCCAGGCGGTTGAGGTTGGGCATCAGGCCGGGAAACACGGCCTCGTCCAGATAGGTGCGTTCCAGGCTCTCGCCGTAGATCCAGACGATGTTGCGCGGGCGCTGCAGCGGCTGCGTTGGCACCTGGTACTCGGGGGCGATGCGGGCGAAGTCGACCGGACGCAGCTGCTGGTAGAGGCGCTGGCCGTCGCGGGCCAGCGGGCTGATCATGATCGTGGCCACCCACACGGCCGCGAAACCGGCGAACAACGCGCCACCGTGGCCGGGCCGGCGCCAGCGTTTGACCCGCGTGGCGAACAGCGGCAGCAGCGAGACCAGCGCCAGCACGATGAAGCCGGCGATGTAGCCCTTGAAGTCGGAGACACCGGCGCCTTCCATGTCGGCGCCCAGGTGGTACAGGGTGGCGGCATTGAGCCCATCACCGGACAACTTGTCGATCAGCCACCACGCGCTGAGCATCAGCAGCAGCAGCGAGAATGCGCCAGCCTTCCACCACACCCACTTGTCGGACGCGAGGAACAACCAGCACAGCAGCAACAACGACAGCAGCAGTATCCAGAGCATAGGCAGCTTCGGCAGTGACGGGGTGGTGGTGATGGACGTCGTACCGACGCGTGTCCATCCGACCGACGCTGCCACAAGCACATACACATGACAGGCCGATGACCCGATAGTGCATGCACGAACCTGACTGAAATGTTTGTTGAAAGAACACGCGCGCAAACGCGTTCAGAAGGTAAAGCGAGCGTGAATAGCTTCGTTGTATTGCATTAAAAACCGCATGAATACGGCGGTTTTTCCGATGCGCTAGCGATGTCCCCGCTCTTCGCGTGCCCGTGCACGACGGTCGAATAGCAATGCACTGGTCACGATGCCAAGGCCGAGCCCCACGCCGATGAACAACAGAATCAGGGCGATGAGCGGGTAGCCAAACAGATGCCAGCCGGTGTCGATCTTCATCATCATTGCCGCAGCCATGATCAAGGCCGCGCTGATGATGCCGGCCGCCACGCGGTTGGCGATCTTCTGCAGGTTCTCCATCAACCGCGATTCTTCCAGGCCGGTCACTTTCATCTGCAGGCGGTTCTCTGCCAGCAGCGCCATGATGTCCGACAGCTTGCGCGGCCCATCGCGCAGCAGCTGCTGCAGCTCCATCGCCTCGCTGGCGAGGTTGGCGGCAGACAGCGATTTCTTCAGGCGTGCGCGCATCACGTGCTGCAGCTGGCGCTCGACGATGCGGCGGGTATCCAGCTCCGGCGCCAACAACCGGCACACGGTTTCCAGATTGAGCAGCGCCTTGCCGAGCAGGCTCAGCTCCGGCGGCGTGCGCAGGCCGCAGGCGGTGGCGATGCGCACCATGTCCAGCACCACGCGGCCTTCGGAAAAACTGCCACTGGCCGCATAGCGTGCGATCAGCTGGCCGGTCTCGCGCAGGTAGCGTTCTTCGTCAAACGCCTCCAGCCGCGTGCTGATGCTGATCAGGTCATCGGCCACTTCCTCGCCACGGCCATCGACCGCGGCGAACAGGATCTTCAGCAAGCGCTCGCGCAGGCGCGGCGGCATGTGCGCGACCATGCCCAGGTCGAAGATCGCCAGCCGTCCATCGGGCATCACCCGCAGGTTGCCCGGGTGCGGGTCGGCATGGATCTCGCCATGCACGAAGATCTGGTCCAGGTAGCCGCGGATCAGCGCCGCCGCCAGCGGGTCCATCGACTGCTCGGTGCGGCGCACATCGGGAATCGCATCCACGCGCACGCCGGTGGCCAGTTCCATGGTCAGCACGCGCTGGCTGCTGTAATCCCACAGCGGCTGCGGTATCCACAGGCGGCGGAACGGCTTCAGGTGTCGGCCGAAACGGGCCAGGTTCTCGGCCTCGGCGTGGTAGTCCAGCTCCTGCATCAGGGTCTTGGCGAACTCGTTGAGCCAATCGCGCAGGCGCACCCGACGGCCGACCTGGGTCAGATGGTCCGCGGCCAGCGCGAAGCTGCGCAGTGCCTCCAGGTCCGAGCGCAGCTGTGCGGCCACCTCGGGCTTCTGCACCTTCACCGCCACCTGGCGCCCATCGTGCAGCACCGCGCGATGCACCTGCGCGATCGACGCACAGCCCAGTGGCTCGGGATCGAACGCAGCGAACAGCTTGTTCACCGGCGCGCCCAGCTCCTGCTCGACGATGGCATGGATGCGCTCGACCGGGATTTCGGCCACCTTTTCCTGCATGCGCTCCAGCGCCGTGGCGAACTCCACCGGCACCATGTCCGGGCGGGTGGACAGCATCTGGCCCAGCTTGACGAAGGTCGGTCCCAGCGCTTCCAGGTCGCTGACGAACTGTTCCGGGTTGCCATCGGCGGGCACGTCGGCCTGGTTGCTGGCCGCGTCCAGGTTCATGCCCGAGAACACGCCCGAATGGCGATAGCGCATCAGCAGGCGCAGGATCTGGCTGCGCCGGTTCATGCCTTTGACCAGCGGAGGGTTGCCATTGACGGTGGGCGGATTGCTCAAGCGACACTCCCATGCGACGAATACAGGTAGTGCCGGCCGCTGGCCGGCAATGTCCGGATTCCGCAGTGTCGCCGGGGGGCGGTAGGCACGCGGTGAATCCGACCGCTTCCGCAGCTGCCCCGGTATCGGTCAGAATCCGCTCATTCCCTCTCTTGGACGCCCCATGGCCGGTGCCAGCCTGTTCGCCCTGCTCGACGATATCGCCTCCCTGCTGGACGACGTCTCGGTCCTGACCAAGGTCGCGGCGAAGAAGACCGCCGGCGTGCTGGGCGACGATCTGGCGCTGAACGCGCAGCAGGTGACCGGGGTCAACGCCAACCGCGAACTGCCGGTGGTGTGGGCGGTGGCCAAGGGGTCGCTGGTCAACAAGGTGATCCTGGTGCCGGCTGCACTGGCAATCAGTGCGCTGGAGGCGTGGCTGCACAGCCGCGGCTGGAACGTGCCGCTGATCGTGCCGTTGATGATGATCGGTGGCGCATTCCTGTGCTTCGAGGGCGTGGAGAAGCTGGCGCACCGCTTCCTGCATTCGGCTGACGACGATGCCGAGCGCCAGGCCGAGCGCCGGAAGGCGCTGGCCGACGGGCAGGTGGACATGGTCGCGTGGGAGAAGGACAAGGTGAAGGGCGCGATCCGCACCGACTTCATCCTCTCGGCCGAGATCATCGTGCTGACCCTGGGCGTGGTCGCGACCGCGCCGTTCACCAACCAGGTGATCACCCTGGCGGTGGTGGCGCTGGCGATGACGGTCTTCGTTTACGGACTGGTGGCGGGCATCGTCAAGCTGGACGACGTCGGCCTGTACCTGTCGCGCAAGGGCGGTGCCATCGCTGCCTTCGGTCGCGGCCTGGTCGCCTCGGCGCCGTGGCTGATGAAGTTCCTGTCGGTGGCCGGCACCATCGCCATGTTCCTGGTCGGCGGCGGCATCCTGGTGCACAACGTGCCGGCGCTGCACCACGCGGTGCAGGCGCTGGGCGGCGAGGGGCAGTGGGGTTGGCTGATCAGCGCCGTGGCCAACATGGTGGTGGGCATCATCGCCGGTGCCATCGTGCTGGCGGCGGTGACCGGATTCCAGAAGCTGCGCGGGAAGTAGGCGGCGTTTCTGTAGAGCCGAGCCCATGCTCGGCTGCTCTACGGCGCTGCGCGCCGCCGCCCGAGCGCGGGCTCGGGCGCTACAGAGCCAGCACTTCGGACGATCACCCCGCCTGCACCCGGTTCTTGCCCTGCCGCTTGGCCGCATACAACGCGTCATCGGCGCGGCGCAGCAGGGTTTCGGTATCATCGCCGGGCTGCCATTGCGCCAGCCCGGCGCTGAAATGCACCGGCACGCGCTGGTCCTGCACGGTCAGCACGCGGTGCGCCAGTGAACGCTGCAGGCGTTGCACGGTGGCCATGCTGTCGGCACCCTGGGTCTCCGGCAGCACCAGCACGAACTCGTCGCCACCCAGCCGCGCGATGCCATCGGTGGCGCGCAGCAGCAGCTTGCACACGGACACCAGGTGCTGCAGCAGCGCATCGCCACCGGCATGGCCATGTGCATCGTTGGTCTGGTGGAAATCATCCAGGTCGATCACCGCCACGCCCAGCGGCGAGTTGTTGCGCGCGGCGCGGGCCAGTTCACGTTGCAGCAGTTCGTCCAGGCCGCGGCGGTTCAGCGCCTGGGTCAGCGGATCGATACGCGCCAGGTCACCAGCGGCACGCAGTTCCTGCTCCAGCTCGGCAATGCGTTGCTCGGCGCGTTCCACTTCCTGCCGTGCGTTGGCCAGGTGATCGCGCGCCTGCGCGGCCTGCTGCTGCACCTTGCCGGTATCGCGCATCACGTCCTGCAGCAGCTGGTTGAGGTCGGCGATGCTGCGTGCCTCGCGCAGCTGCAGCGCGTAGCTGCCGATGCGGTCGTGGTATTCGCCGGTGCTGGTGGCCATGCCGTCCATGCGCTCGATGAACTCGCCCATCAACCCGCGCATCGCCGCCTTCGAATCGTCGATGCCCTGGCGCAGCAGCCCCTGCTTGTAGATCACTTCGCGCAGTTCGGCGCGGGTGCGCTCGACTGCCTCAGCTTCCAACGGCCCGTCCAGCAGCTGGCGTACTGCGGCGATCTGGCCCTGCAGCCAGCTGCGGTCATCCAGCAGCTCGCTCACGTTCTCCAGCAGCAGCGCGAACAGCTCAAGCAGCAGCGCCTGCTGCTCCTGCCAGCTCTCGGCACGCACGCCGACCTGGTGGCCGAGTTCGCGCACGCCCTGTTCGATCGGCTCCAGTGCGGTACCCGGCTGCCACTGGCGCAGGCGCGTGGCCAGCGCTTGTGCCTGCTCACGCAGATCCGGGTCGTGCTGCAGCAGGGCCACCACCGCGCCACCCAGCAGCAGTCGCAGCTGCTCGGACAGGCGCAGGCTTTCCGGCTGCCCGTCCGGTGAATGCTGCTCGATGGTGCGGATGTACTTGTCGATCAGCTGCCGCATCGCGCGCCCGTAGCGCGGCCAATCGGCACTGGCCTGCGCCGACTGCAGGCGGTCGCCCATGTCGCCCAGTTCGCCGGGCAGGGTGGCCATGCCATTGGCGAACGCGGCCAGTAGCGGCTCCGGTGCGTCGGCCCCGGCGAACAGCTGCTGCAGGGCCACGCCACCGCCACCCTGCAGCACCACGCGATCGCCCAGCCCATCATCCACCACCGCGCGCACGCGTGCCGGCGGCCCAAGGGCGGTACCGGGGGCAGGGCGGTGGTCGGGCTGGTCCGTCATGGAGCGAATCCTGGGGCTGGCAGGGACTGGTTCCAGCATATCGGCGCGGCTGCCGACGGCTTGAACGGCTAGGATGGGCGACAGGATGCCGCAGTGGAGGTGGTGATGCGCGTGATGTTGCTGGGGGCGACCGGGCTGGTCGGCGGGCTGGCCCTGCCGATGCTGCTGGACGACCCGCGCTGCAGCGCCGTGATCGCGCCGACCCGCCGCCCGTTGGCTGTGGCCCACGCCAAGCTGGAGAATCCGGTGCTGGCCTTCGATGCGTTGCCCGCCGCAGCCGAGTGGGCGCGTGTGGACGCAGTCATCTGCGCGCTCGGCAGCACCATTGCCCAGGCCGGCAGCCGCGAGGCCTTCCATCGCATCGATCATGACTACCCGCTGGCGTTCGCCCGGCTGGCGCAGGCGCAGGGTGCGCAGACCTATGTGCTGAATTCCGCAGCCGGTGCCAACCCGCAATCGTCGATCTTCTACAGCCGGGTGAAGGGAGAATTGGAGCGTGATCTGCGCGCGCTGGGCTTCAACTCGTTGACCCTGGTCCGCCCCGGGCTGATCGGGGGCGAGCGCACCGAGGTGCGACGTGGCGAGCGCTTGGCTCTGACGGTGTTGGGGGCATTGGGGCCGCTGCTGCCACGGGCGTGGCGGATCAATCCGGCCAGCGAGATCGCCAAAGCACTGGTCGAGGCCGCGCTGGCCCCGCAACCAGGCGAGCACGTGGTGACTTCCAGCGCGCTGGTCGGCTGATGTCGCGTGCGCTGCGCCTGGCCCAGCTGCTGCAGCTGCTGCGCCGCCATCGACGGCCGGTGGCCGGGCAGGTGCTGGCCGAAGCGCTCGGCATCAGCCTGCGCACGCTGTATCGCGATATCGAGACCCTGCGCGAGCAAGGCGCCGACCTGCGTGGTGAGGCTGGCGTCGGCTACCAGCTGGCGCCGAGCGATACCCTGCCGCCGATGACCCTGCCACCCGCCGAGATCGATGCACTGGTGCTGGGCCTACGTTGGGTTGCGGCACGCACCGAGCCTGCGCTGGCCGAGGCCGCGCGTGATGCTTTGGCGCGCATCGCGCATGTATTGCCTGCCGCGCGACGCGAAGCGCTGCGTGACAGTGGCCTGCGCGTGGGTCCCTCGCGTGCGGCAGCCAAGGTACCCGCTGCGCGACTGCAGGCTGTGCGTGAAGCGGTGAGCGCGCAACAACGACTGCAGTTCGGCTACCAGGATGCGCAGGGCCAACGTACCGAGCGCATTGTCTGGCCGTTCGCACTGGGCTACTTCGATGAGGTGCCGATGCTGGCGGCGTGGTGTGAGAGCCGCGAGGATTTCCGTCATTTCCGGCTGGACCGCATCCGCCAGGTGCGCGTGATGGAGGATCGCTACCTCGTGCCGCGCGCCACCCTGCTGCGGCGCTGGCAGAAGGCGCAGGGCATCGCACCAGACTGGCTCGACCGTTCGTAGCGCCGAGCGTGCTCGACGGCTTCTGCGCTTTGTTCTTCGCTTCTGGTAGAGGTCGAGCTTGCTCGACCGCCTTTGATCTTCGCGAACAGCCGTCGAGCAAGCTCGACATCTACCAGAGCAACGGCAACAGCAGTCGAGTACGCTCGACGCTACTGACAGAATCTGTCAGCAGGCCGGTACCACCATGAAGCCTCCCAACAACGGAGCTTCCCCATGTTCACGCCCAGCACCCTGCTGCAGTACGTGCGCGACGTCGCCACCAGCGCCACCTTCTACAGCGGCATCCTCGGCAAGCCGCCGGTCGAGCAGTCGCCCGGCTTTGCCCTGTTCCTGCTCGGCGATGGCGCAGCACTCGGCCTGTGGCAGCGCGATAACGTGCAGCCACCGGTGTCCGCGCAGGCCGGCGCCGCCGAACTGGCGATGGTTGTTGCCAATCCCGACGCCGTGCAGCAGATGCACGATGCATGGCGCGCGCTCGGTGTGCAGATCCTGCAGGCGCCGGTGACATTGGAATTCGGCCACACCTTCGTCGGTGCCGACCCTGATGGTCACCGCCTGCGTGTCTACAGTCGCGCCGAGGGTCTGGTCGCGCGCGATTGATCGCCCGAATTCTGTAGAGCCGAGCCCATGCTCGGCCGCTTTTCAGTAGATCCACGCCATGCGTGGATGAAAGCATGAAGCAAGCCGAGCATGGGCTCGGCTCTACAGTGGAGCGGGCACAAAAAAAAGCCGGGCAGTGCCCGGCGTTTCTCCAATTCATGTGCCAACCCAAGGTTGGCATCCACCGATAAGGTGGTTGATCAGCTGGCCAGCGCCAGGTCGTCCATCATCGCGCGCAGGAAGCGGGCCGCTTCACCACCGGTGGCCGCGCGGTGGTCGAAGGTGACCGACAGCGGGATCACCTTGTGCGCTTCCACGCCGCCCATCACCGGGGTCATCTGGTGGCGGGCACGGCCGGCACCGACGATGGCCACGCACGGCGGCACCACGACCGGGGTCGCGTAGCGGCCGGCGAACATGCCGAAGTTGGACAGCGAGATGGTGTAGCCGCTCAGTTCCGAGGCGGCGATCGAACGCGATTCCACCTGCTCGCGCAGGCGGTTGACGCCTTCGCGGATGCCGCGTGCATCGAGCATGTCGGCATTGCGCAGGGCCGGCACGAACAGGCCGTCGTCGGTGTCCACGGCGATGCCGATGTCCACCTGCGCGTGCAGGGTGCGGGTCAGCGCTTCACCGTCAAACCAGGCGTTCATCGCCGGCACCTTCTGCGCGGCGACCACGATCGAACGCACCAGGCGCGCGGTGACGTCGTTGCCCGGCAGCCAGGCGTGGATGTCGGCATCGTCGTTCAGCGTGGTCGGCACGACCTTGCTGTGCGCATCGGCCATCACGCGCGCCATGTTGCGGCGCACGCCCTTCAGCGGTTCCGGCTGGCCCTTGGCGACCACGCCCGGCGGCTGGGTGCGCATCGGCTTGCCGGCAGCAGACAGCGGGGTGCGCGCTTCGCTCTGCACCGGGGCAGACACCTGCGCCGGGGCCGGCGCGGCATACGCAGCCGCGGCAACCGGTGCCGGAGCAGCGCCGAGCTTGGCGGTGCCGTTGGCGGCGGCCTGCTTGACGTCGGCCATGGTCACCGCGCCATCGGTGCCGGTAGCGGCCACGCGGCTCAGGTCCACGCCCAGCTTGCGCGCCATCGCACGCACGGCCGGCACGGCCTTGACGCCACCGACGGCCAGCGCCTGTTCGGCGTGCACGGCATTGGAGCTCTGCATCGCGCCGACCACGGTACCGGCGTCATCACGCTCGGCGGCGGCGGGCTTGGCTTCTTCTGCGGCCACCGGTGCGGCAGCAGCGGGAAGCGGCGGCGGCGTCGGTGCAGCGGCAGGCGCTGCGTGACCATGGCTGTGGCCGGTGTCCTGGCCATCGGCGCGCTGCGGCAGATTCGGGTCCAGCTCGAAGCTGGCCAGCACCGAGCCGGTCGGGATGATGTCGCCTGCGGCGCCGGACAGCTTCAGCACCTTGCCGGAGAACGGCGAGGGCACTTCGACGACGGCCTTGGCGGTCTCCATCGAGACCAGCGGCTCGTCCAGCTTGATCACATCGCCTTCCTTGACGAACCACTCGACGATGGTCGCGTCCGGCAGGCCTTCGCCCAGGTCGGGCAGGTTGAAGTTCTTGGTCTGGCTCATTTGCAGTTCTCTTCCAGCAGTTCCAGTTCGCGGGCCGGCAGCCAACCCGTCGCGCCATTGGCGCGCTCGGACCACCACCACCCGCCGTGTTCGTGATGAAGCTTCACCATCTCGCCGCTTTCCACATCCAGCTCGCGGGCGTCGTAGTCGCACAGGGCTTCGGCGCGACCCTCGTCCAGCAGCTGCAACCAGGCGATGGGCGCCCATCCAGCGCGCCCATCGTTGGTGCGTACCCAGGCAAACGCCGGCCATTCCTCGTCACGGACACCTACTTCGACGATCTGGCCGGTGTGGAACCGGAGCGGGTTGGGATACTGGCTGCGGTAAGCCCCCAGAAGGCGGGCCCGCATGTCAGCCGGCCGCCACCGCGCGCTTGGCCGCAGCCACGATCCGCTCAACGCTCGGCAGGTACTTCATTTCCAGGCGGAACAGCGGAATGTGGGTGTCGTAGCCAGTGACGCGCTCGACCGGGGCCAGCAGGTCGTAGATCGACTCCTCGGCCAGGCGCGCAGCGATTTCGGCGCCGAAGCCCGCAGTCTTCGGGGCCTCCTGCACGATCACGCAGCGGCCGGTCTTGGCCACCGATTCGGCGATGGTGGCGAAGTCCAGCGGACGCAGCGTGGCCACGTCGATGACTTCGGCACTGATGCCTTCGCCGGCCAGCTTGTCGGCCGCTTCCAGCGCTTCCTTCACCTGCGCGCCCCAGGTCACCAGGGTCACGTCGGTGCCGTCGCGCAGCACGAAGCAGACGTCCAGCGGCAAGGCCTCGCCGTCGTTGACGACCACTTCCTTGTACTGGCGGTAGATGCGCTTGGGCTCCATGTAGATCACCGGATCCGGCTCGCGGATCGCGGCCAGCAGCAGGCCGTAGGCGCGCTGCGGCGACGACGGCAACACCACGCGCAGGCCCGGCACGTTGGTGAAGATCGCCTCATTGGCTTCGCTGTGGTGTTCCGGCGCGCGGATGCCACCACCCCACGGCACGCGCAGCACCATTGGGCAGTGCAGGCGGCCACGCGTGCGGTAACGCAGGCGGGCGGCGTGGCAGACGATATGGTCGACCATCGGGTACATGAAACCGTCGAACTGGGCCTCGGCCACCGGCTTCATGCCCTGTGCCGCCAGACCGATGGTCAGGCCGGCGATGGTGGTTTCGTCCAGCGGGGTGTCGAGGATGCGTTCGGAGCCGAAGCGCTGCTGCAGGCCGGCGGTGGCGCGGAACACGCCACCGTTGACGCCCACGTCCTCGCCCAGCACCAGCACCGACGGGTCGTGCTCCAGCTCCCAGGCCAGTGCCTGGGTGATGGCTTCGATCAGGGTGATGGGGGTGGTGGTCATGCTCTCTTCTCCGCGCGCGACGGCGGCGCTGTCGGCGGCGTTGGTGTGCGCGCCGGGCGCGCCGTTCTTGATCTCATCCATGGCGCTTCTCCAGGGCGATCGCCTGGGCACGCTGGGCCAGCAGGTCCGGCGGCGGATCGGCATAGAGGAAATCGAACATAGCTTCGACCGGCTGCACCGGCGTATTGAGGTACAGGTTCACTTCCTCGTCCACGCGCGTGCCGCACTCGGCGACCCAAGCAGTTTCTTCTTCCTCGCTCCAGACACCGGCGTTGATCAGGTACTTGCGCAGGCGCAGCATCGGCTCGCGCTGCCAGGCATCCTTCACTTCGGCGTCGTCGCGGTAGCGGCGCGCGTCATCGGCGGTGGTGTGGTCGGACAGGCGGTAGGTCATCAGTTCCAGCACAGTGCCACCGTCGCCGGCCAGCGCACGTTCGCGCGCCTGCTCCATGGCGGCCAGCACTGCGATCAGGTCGTTGCCGTCCACCTGCAGGCAGTGCAGGCCGCCGGCCAGGCCCTTCTGTGCCAGCGTTTCGGCACCGGTCTGGGCCGAACGCGGAACCGAGATGGCCCAGCCGTTGTTGACGATGCACAGGATCAGCGGCAGCTTGTAGGCGCCGGCCGAATTCAGGGCCGCGTAGAAGTCGGTCTTGGAGCTGCCACCGTCGCCACACACGGCCACCGCGATCTGCGGTTCCTTGTTGAGCTTGAACTTCAGCGCGGCGCCTGCGGCGTGCAGGCACTGGGTGGAGATCGGCACGCAGAACGGGAAGTCCTTGGCCGCGTTGCCGCCGTAATCGTTGCCGCGTTCGTCGCCGCCCCAGTACATCAGCACGTCGTGCGGGCGCACGCCACGCATGAACATCGCGCCATACTCGCGGTACGAAGGCGCGAACACGTCGTCCTTCTGCATCGCCGCGCCGATGCCCACGTGCGCGGCTTCATGGCCCAGGCAGGCGGCATAGGTGCCGAGCTTGCCGGTGCGCTGCAGCGCGATGGATTTGCTGTCGAACGTACGTACGAACAGCATCTGCTTGAACAGCGGTACCAGGACCTTGGGGTCGCGCAGCGACGCGGGCAGGTCATCGCGGACGAGCTTGCCGTCCGCGTCCAGGTACTGCAGGTATTCGATCTTGAATTCAGCGGCAACCGTCATTGCGTACTGCACCTTCGACAGAGAAGTTACAAATGATATGAATCGCCATGTTAAGGAACGCGTACGGAATAGCCTTCCTGCGCCGCAACACGGCGATTCCCCGTTTTACCCCTGCCGGCGGGTGGGGGGCCAATAACAACAACGTATTCAGTCGTTGCTGCAAAGCATCAGAATACGCCTCTGGCTGACCGCCAGTACAACGGCCTGGACGGTTCCACGCGCAGGCCCGGCACCGGCCGATGCTCCACGGCCAACCGCACGCCCCGGTATGGACCCGGCGGCTGCCAGCGCGGCGGCAACGCGCTACCCTTGCCGCCCCCGATCTGGTCCCGCCCATGTCCGTCGACAACAACCAACGCGATCTCGAAGCCGGCATCCACACCGACCTGCAGGGACGCCTGACCTATGGCGGCTACCTGCGGCTGGACCAGCTGCTCAGCGCGCAGCAGCCGCTGTCCAACCCGCCGCACCACGACGAGATGCTCTTCATCATCCAGCACCAGACCTCGGAGCTGTGGCTGAAGCTGCTGGGCCACGAACTGCGTGCCGCGATCGGCTTCCTGCAGCGCGATGAAGTCTGGCAATGCCGCAAGGTGCTGGCGCGCAGCAAGCAGGTGCTGCGCCAGCTCACCGAGCAGTGGTCGGTGCTGGAAACGCTGACCCCGTCCGAGTACATGGGCTTCCGTGACGTGCTGGGCCCGTCGTCCGGCTTCCAGTCGCTGCAGTACCGCTACATCGAGTTCCTGCTGGGCAACAAGAACGCGCAGATGCTGCAGGTGTTCGAGCACGATGCGGCCGGGCAGGCGCAGCTGCGCACCGTGCTGGAGGCGCCCAGCCTGTACGAGGAGTTCCTGAAGTACCTGGCCCGCTTCGGCCATGCCGTGCCGGCGGTGTACGAATCCCACGACTGGACCCAGCCACATGTGGCCGACGACGCACTGCAGCCGGTCTTCGAGCGCATCTACCAGGACACCGACCGCTACTGGCGCGAGTATTCGCTGTGCGAGGACCTGGTGGACCTGGAGACCGCCTTCCAGCTGTGGCGATTCCGACACATGCGCACCGTGATGCGGGTGATCGGCTTCAAGCGCGGCACCGGCGGCTCGTCCGGCGTGGGCTTCCTGGCCAAGGCGCTGGAACTGACCTTCTTCCCCGAACTGTTCCAGGTGCGCACCAGCCTGCAGGCCGCGCCCCCGGTAGAACAGGGCTGATCCGCATTCAGCTTGGATCCCGGCCGGTGGCTGGATCGTTTCAGATGCAAGTTCAGGGAGCAGGCTGCCACCTGCCTCAAACGGCGTGTATTTGACGTGAACGCCAGAAGTCGGTGATCCTCGCGCGTTGCTCCAACTGCACACCGGACGTGCTCGTCATCCACCGAACCAGGAAATCCGCATGAGCCTAAACGCCACTGCGAACACCCCAGAGCCGGCGCTGCCGGACTTCAAGACCACGATGGGCCACCCGCGCCCGTTGTGGATGCTGTTCATGACCGAGTTCTGGGAGCGCTTTGCGTTCTATGGCATCCGCTGGGCCTTGGTGCTGTACATCGTTGCCCAGTTCTACAACGGCAGCGCTGCCGGTGAAGGCGACGCCAGCCGTATCTACGGCGCCTATCTGGCCCTGGTGTACGCCGCGGCGATCTTCGGTGGCTACGTGGCCGACCGGGTGCTGGGCTATCAGCGATCGATCCTGACCGGCGCGATCATCATGGCCGCCGGCCTGTTCATGATCTCGCTGCCGCAGGAGCACATCTTCAAGCTCGGCCTGGCCACGATCATCGTCGGCAACGGCCTGTTCAAGCCGAACATCTCGACCATGGTCGGCAAGCTGTACGGCCTGAAGGACGAGCGCCGCGACTCGGGCTTCACCATCTTCTACATGGGCATCAACATCGGCGCGATGATCGCCCCGGTGCTGACCGAGTACCTGGCCCGCAAGGTCTTCGGTACCGACGCGATGCCGTCCTACAAGGTCGTGTTCATCGCTTCGGGCGTGGGCATGCTGATCTCGCTGGTGTGGTTCTACATCGGTCGCGCCGGCCTGAAGGGCATCGGTGCACCGCCGGCCGGCGCTGAAGGTTTCGGCCGCATCATCATGGTGCTGGTCGGTGCCGTGGTCGCCATCCCCGTTGCGTACTTCCTGCTGGCCACCGGCGCCACCGCGCTGGCCTGGATCCTGGGTGCGATGTTCACCGCGCTGGCCATCCTGCTGCTGGTCGAGGGCATCCGCGAGGGCAAGGTGCAGCGCGACCGCGTGATCGCGATGCTGATCATCTTCGCCTTCAACGTGATGTTCTGGATGTTCTTCGAACAGGCCGGCAGCTCGTTCACCTTCCTGGCCGAGAACATCGTCAACCGTCAGATGGGTGACTGGACGTTCCCGACCGCGTGGTTCCAGTCGGTCAACTCGGTGGCGATCATCACCCTGGCCCCGATCATCGCCTGGATCTGGGTGGCCCTGGGCCGCGCCAATCCGTCCATTCCGCGCAAGTTCGGCCTGGGCCTGCTGTTCAACGGCGCCGCCTTCGCCCTGCTGATGTTCGCCCTGTCGCAGATGGTCGTGGACGGCAAGATCCCGTTCTGGACCCTGTTCATGGTCTACGTCATCCAGTCGGTGGGTGAGCTGTGCCTGTCGCCGATCGGCCTGTCGATGGTCACCAAGCTGGCCCCGGTGCGTCTGGTCGGCTTCGGCATGGGTGGCTGGTTCCTGTCCACCGGCATCGGCAACAACCTGTCGGGCATCTTCGCTGGCGTGGTCAGTGGTGAAGGTGGCATGACGGTCGAGTCGGCCCTGAAGGGGTATACCTTCGGGTTCTGGGCCCTGATCGGCTCCGGCGTGGTGCTGTTCCTGGTTGCCCCGCTGATCAACAAGCTGATGCACGGCGTCAAGTAATGATGAGAGGGTAGAAGGCATGCGTAGCAAGCTCGGTACTGCGGTAGTGGTGGTCTGTGCGGCGCTGATCGGCGCCTGTTCCCAACCGCAACCGCCTGCCGCCGCCGAGCCTACGCAGCCCTTGGATACCCGACCCACCGAGCCACCGGTCGCTGACCCCAGCGAACCGGTGGCCTCGGGCAACACCCCGGTGGCGGCGGATATCGCCGCCATCGCCGGGCTCGGCGCGCAGTTCGACCCGGCCCGCGACCCCGCCGACGATCTGGCCACCGCCAAGGTGGAAGCCCAGCGCGGCAAGAAGCGCATCCTGCTCGAGGTCGGCAACGCCGCCTGCGATCGCTGCCGGGCGCTGGACGAAGTGGTGGAAGGCAACGGCGACCTGCGCCGCTTCCGCGACGCCCACTACGTGTGGGTGAAGGTCAACGCCAGCGACGAACAACCCAACACCGCCTTCTTCGCCCAGTTCCCGATGATGGAGCGCGACTACCCGTACCTGCTGGTGCTCGATGCCGACGGCGGACTGCTGGTATCGCAGGCCACCGGAGAGCTGCGCAAGGGCGAAGCCTTCCAGCCCACGCGCGTGACCGCGTTCCTCAAGCAGTGGGCGCCTGACCGGTAGTGCCGGCCGCTGGCCGGCAACTTCGATGGGTGCCGCCTGCTGGTCAGCATGCTCTGGTGGGTGCCGACCGCTGGCCGGCAACCTCGGTGGGTGCCGACCGTTGGTCGGTACTGATGTCGGGTCGCATCCACGCATGGCGTGGATCTACTGTGGTTGCGGTCACATTCCCGGAATCGGCATCTCAATATCGCAACGCGCTCGCCGTTACCGGCAAGGACCTCAGTCGACATCCCGTCGATGCAACCTTCCGGAACGCCCATGCACAGCGACCACGCCGAACGACTGCCCGAACCTGCCAGCGACCTGGCCGAGGCTGGGGCAGGCGAGGGCGTGACCCTGCCGCCGCAGGAGGCGCTGCTGGATGATGCCGGTACCGGCGAGGACACCGTTGAACTGGCGCCGCCGCGCCACCGCCTGCCGCAGATCGCGCTGCCCGACAACGTGGTGTTGAAGGGTGCGGTGCAGAAACTGGTCGAGCAGAAATCGCGGCTCGATGCACTGGCCGCCGACGGCCAGCTGGCCGGGTTGCTGCCGCCGGAATGGCAGGGCCATGGCGTGCGCGCGATCGAACTGTCCACCTTCATCCAGGGCGTGCTGCCGTTCCTGCAGCCAGGCGAGCGCGGTGAGACCGCACCGGCGCGGCTGCCAGTGCGCCACGTGCTCGGTGACGACAGCCGCTGGGGCCTGGACGATGTGGCCGAACCGAAATCGCTGGCCTGGTACCTGGCCAGCGACGAACGCGCCACCGCCGGCAGCAAGGACGTGGCCGAGGCCTATCTGGTGGGTGCACTGGGGCTGGCGTGGATGCAGGAAGGGCGCAGCCGCCCTGGTTTCCTGCGCGCGATGGGCCAGGACAGTCTGGCGGCGCGAGTGACCATGCTCGGCTATCCGCCGGCCAACGAACTGGCGCTGTACAGCGTCACTGCGCACGGCCAGCCGCAGATCTGGTGCGTGCATGGTCGCCGCCGCATGCGCCCGCTGGTGGCTCCGTGGCTGAGCGTGCCGGTGCTGACCGCCTACGGCGTGCCGGCTCCCGTCGCGTGGCCGTCCAGTTTCCCGCCGGTGGAGGCCGTGGCCGAGCTGCTGGCGACCGCACGGCAGGGGCGCGCGGTGCCGGAAGTAGATCTGGGCAAGGCCGTGGCGAAGATCGCCGAAGATGCCGCATCCGAAGCCTGGCAGCCGGTCAGCCTGCTGCAGCTCAACACCTGGTCGCCGCGTTGGCACTTCTTCCTGGGCACCTTCGTCGGCCTGCCGTCGCTGCTGCTCGTAGCTGCCGCACTGGCGTTGCCGGGTGCTGTCGAAGCGGCCACGGTTGCCGCCTCGCTCGGCTTCGCCGGCGGTGCCATCGCCGCGCTGGCCGTGCCGTGGATCCATGCGCGCCGCAAGCATCTGAGCTGAGGCCTGGGCGCCATCCACGCAGGACGTGAATCTACAGGGGGCTGGGTGCCGCGGTCTGCTGTTGTTGCCGGGCCCGCTCCATGGCGGTCTGCAATCTCTGCTTGAGGACCTCACGAGAGGGCAGGGTGGTCAGGTATTCCGCAACATGGATGCCTGAGCGGTCCAGCTCCAGCAATTCGATCTGGCCCGCCTTCTTCCCTGTGCAGAGGATGATGCCCAACGGCGCCTGCTCGCCGTCCTCACGTTCGTAGCGGTCCAGCCATCGCAGATAGAGTTCCATCTGTCCTTTATAGGCGGGCTTGAACTCGCCGATCTTCAGCTCGATGGCGATCAGCCTGCGCAGGCGCCGGTTGTAGAACAGCAGGTCCAGGTGGAAGTCATCACCGTCGATCTGGATGCGCTTCTGGCGAGCGACGAAACTGAAGCCCGTGCCAAGTTCGAGCAGGAAGCCCTGCATCTCGCGAAGGATCGCGCCTTCCAGGTCCTGCTCGTCCCAGCTGTCCTTCAGGCCAAGAAAATCCAACACATACGGATCACGCAGTACCAGTTCCGGAGACAGTGGTTGGTTGCCGCGGAGTGCCGCCAACTCATCGGCGATGGTCTGCTCGGGCTGACTGGAAAGCGCGGTGCGCTCATACAGCATCGAATCGATGCGCTGGCGTAGCGTGCGCACGCTCCAGCCCTCGGTGCCGGCCATCTGTGCATAGAAATCGCGCCTGAGCGGATCCGCAAGCGGGATCAGCGCGATGAAGTGGGTCCAGCTCAATTGTCGTATCAGCGATACGACAATCCGCTCGTCCGCAAATGCGATGGAGAACTGCACCATCCGGCGCAGGCTCTTCTCACCGAAGGACGTGCCGAACTCGGCAGACAGTGCCTTTGCAATCCGGGTGAAGAGAAGCTCTCCGTAGCGGGCCCGTTGCCCAGCCATCTGATCCACATGGATGCGGCGGCCTATTCGCCAGTACAGCAGGGTCAGCTCGGCGTTGATGGTCCTGTGCATCCTGTTGCGCGCCGTGCAGATCAGCTCCCTGAGATCGGCCAGCAATTCCTGGCCATGCGGCAGCGTTGAGGGCGTGTCATCCATGAGGGAGTCCGTCCGATGTGGATCCATGGCCGGGCTGATACCCGTTGAACGCTTACCGTCAGGCCGCTCACACGGACAGTCCAATAGGAGAACTCACTGGATCAGCCCGTTTCGATACACCAGCCTCGCGGAAACGGGCGGAATCGGGCCAATGCGGAAATGTCGGCGGGCGAGGGCGACACCTGAGGACGGGATCTGCGGGAAGTGAATGCGTTCGATGGCCTCGCTTGCGTCCCGCCCACGGCCCGCCAAAGAGCGGGTCGCGTCAGAACAAAGGGGGCGGACGACAATCGCCCAGCCACTGTTCCGCTACCGACCAGGGTCGACATCCGCGACCTGGGGCTCAAAACGACTTAATCCCCTCCGTCCCCTTTTTCTTTCAGACCCCTTCGCCCATCCGCTCCAGGCCTTCGCCGGCCAGGCGCAGGATCAGCTTTTCCAGTACCTGCTCTTCCTCGTCGCTCAGCACCGACATCAGCTTGCGGGTGATCTCGATCACCATCGGCGCGATGGTCTCGTACACCTCGAAACCGGCTGCCGACAGCGCCAGCACCGAGCGGCGGCGGTCGTCGCCGTGGGTCTCGCGCTTGATGAAACCGCGTTCCAGCAGGCGGGCCACGGCGCGGCTGACCGCCACCTTGTCCATCGCCGTGCGGTCGGAGACCTCGCTGGCCGAGGAGCCCGGGTACAGCGCCAGGATGGTGATCACCCGCCACTCGGGGATCGCCAGACCGTAACGATCGCCGTATAGCTTGGCGATGTTGCCGCTGACCCGGTTGGACAGCACGCTCAGCCGGTACGGCAGGAACTGTTCCAGGTCGAGCAGGACGTGCGAGGCACGCAGGCGGGTCGAAACGGGATCGGCGGGGCTCATGTTGCGGTGCACCTTGCTGGTGGTTTCAAGTGTAACTATAAGGGGTAGGTCCAGACCCTGCATTCTCGCCGGGTCCACCCTAGCCCGCACCTGGTTTGTACCGATGCGGTACCGATTCGGAGCCACGCCATGAATACCGCAGTCCCGACCGCCTCGCATCCCAACCCCGGCATGCAGGTCACCACCTTCGAGAACCCGATGGGCATCGACGGCTTCGAGTTCGTCGAATTCGCGGCCCCGGCCGGCCGTGGCCAGGAGCTGCACGAGTACTTCCGGAAGATGGGCTTCAGCGCGGTGCTCAAGCACAAGCAGCGTCCGATTACCGTCTATCGCCAGGGCGACGTCAACTTCCTGGTCAATGAAGACCCGGATTCGTTCGCCTCGGACTTCGCCGAAAAGCACGGCCCGTGCGCCTGCGGCTTCGCCATCCGCTTCAAGAAGCCGGGCCAGGAGGTCTACCAGACCGCGTTGGGCAACGGCGCCGAAGCCATCGCCTTCAAGCCGGACAGCAAGGCGGTCAGCGCGCCGGTCATCAAGGGCATCGGCGACTGCATGCTGTACCTGGTCGATCGCTATGGCAGCGCCGGCAGCATCTTCGATGGCGATTACGAGCCGATCACCGGTGCCGACCTGCACCCGGTGGGCTTCGGCCTGACCTTCATCGACCACCTGACCCACAACCTGTACTTCGGCAACATGCAGCAGTGGTCGGACTACTACGAGCGTCTGTTCAACTTCCGCGAGATCCGCTACTTCGACATCAAGGGCCTGAAGACCGGCCTGGTGTCCAAGGCGATGACCGCACCGGACGGCATCGTGCGCATCCCGCTGAACGAATCGTCCGACCCGAAGAGCCAGATCAACGAGTACCTGGACGCGTACAAGGGCGAGGGCATCCAGCACATCGCCTGCTTCACCGAGAACATCTACGAGACCGTCGAAGCGATGCGCGCGCAGGGCGTGGACTTCCTCGACACGCCGGAGACCTACTTCGACGTGATCGACCAGCGCGTGCCGAACCACGGTGAAGACGTGGCGCGCCTGGCCAAGAACAAGATCCTGATCGACGCCGATCCGGAAACCCACCAGCGCAAGCTGCTGCAGATCTTCACCCAGAACTGCATCGGCCCGATCTTCTTCGAGATCATCCAGCGCAAGGGCAACGAAGGCTTCGGCGAAGGCAACTTCACCGCGCTGTTCGAGAGCATCGAGCGCGACCAGATCCGCCGCGGCGTGCTGTAACGTTCAACGGTAGCGCCGGGCCAGGTCCCGGCGCTTGCTCATCTGTAGAGCCGAGCCATGCTCGGCTGCTTTCCGTTCCGGTCTCGCCGTACCCAGGAGCCCCCATGTCCACCGCCATCACCGCCCGCGGCTACCAGTCCGGCTTCGGCAACGAATTCGCCACCGAGGCCGTTGCCGGCGCGCTGCCGGTCGGGCAGAACTCACCGCAGAAGGTGGCCCACGGCCTATACGCCGAACAATTGACCGGCACCGCCTTCACCGCGCCGCGTGGCAGCAATCGCCGCAGCTGGCTGTACCGGATCCGCCCGGCGGTGACCCATGGCGAGTTCACCCCGTTCGCGCAGTCGCAGCTGCAGTGTGATTTCGGCGCACAGCCGGCCTCGCCGAACCAGCTGCGCTGGAGCCCGCTGCCGCTGCCGGAGCTGCCTACCGACTTTGTCGAAGGCCTGTACACGATGGGCGGCAACGGCTCGCCCGACGCGCACGCCGGCGTGGGCATCCACCTTTACGCTGCCAACCGCGACATGGTCGGCCGCTACTTCTACGACGCCGACGGTGAACTGCTGATCGTGCCGCAGCTGGGCGCGCTGCGCCTGCTGACCGAGCTGGGCGTGATCGAGATCGAGCCGCAGCAGATCGCGGTGATCCCGCGTGGCGTGCGCTTCCGCGTCGAACTGCCCGATGGCCCGAGCCGCGGCTACATCTGCGAAAACTACGGTGCGCTGTTGAAGCTGCCCGATCTCGGCCCGATCGGTTCCAACGGCCTGGCCAACCCGCGCGACTTCGAGACCCCGCATGCGGCGTTCGAGGATGTCGACGGTGATTTCGAACTGATCGCCAAGTTCGAGGGCCGCCTGTGGCGTGCGCCGATCGACCATTCGCCGCTGGACGTGGTGGCCTGGCACGGCAATTACGCGCCGTACCGCTACGACCTGCGCCGCTTCAACACCATCGGTTCGATCAGCTACGACCATCCGGACCCGTCGATCTTCCTGGTGCTGCATTCGCCCAGCGACACGCCCGGCACCAGCAACGTGGACTTCGCGATCTTCCCGCCGCGTTGGCTGGTGGCGCAGAACACGTTCCGCCCGCCGTGGTTCCACCGCAACATCGCCAGCGAGTTCATGGGTCTGGTGCATGGCGCCTACGACGCCAAGGCCGAAGGCTTCGTGCCGGGCGGCGCGTCGCTGCACAACTGCATGAGCGGTCACGGCCCGGACGCGCCGACCTTCGACAAGGCCTCCAATGCGGACCTGTCCAAGGCCGATGTGATCAAGGACACGATGGCCTTCATGTTCGAGACCCGCGCGGTGATCCGCCCGACCGCGCAGGCCTTGGCAGCCGGCCATCGCCAGGGCGATTACCAGCAGTGCTGGAACGGCCTGCGCAACAACTACCGGTCGTCCCGCTAGCGTGGTAGGTGCCGACCTTGGTCGGCACGGATCCTGACCGCATCCACGCATGGCGTGGATCTACCGTCTGCCGCTCTTGGTAGGTGCCAACCTTGGTCGGCACGGATCCTGACCGCATCCACGCATGGCGTGGATCTACCGGTTGCCGCTCTTGGTAGGTGCCGACCTTGGTCGGCGCGGATCCTGGCTGCATCCACGCGTGGCGTGGATCTACCGGTTGCCGCTCTTGGTAGGTGCCGACCTTGCTCGGCACGGATCCTGGCTGCATCCACGCGTGGCGTGGATCTACCGTCTGCCGCTCTTGGTAGGTGCCAACCTTGGTCGGCACGGATCCTGACCGCATCCACGCATGGCGTGGATCTACCGTCTTCCGCTCTTGGTCGGCACGGATCCTGGCTGCATCCACGCATGGCGTGGATCTACCGGTTGCCGCTCTTGGTAGGTGCCGACCTTGGTCGGCACGGATCCTGGCTGCATCCACGCGTGGCGTGGATCTACCGAAGGGCGGTCGGGATGTGAAGCCGTAGATCCACGCCATGCGTGGATGATTCCCGCCGGAACCTGCGCTTACGCCACTTCGGCGAACGCGTCGCAATGCTCCAGCGGCAGCGCCTCCAGCAGGCGTTGCCGCACGCGCTGGCAATAGCCGTCCGAGGTCAGCCCGGGCAGCATCTGCATCGCCGATTGCAGCCGCTGCAGCACCTCGTCTTCCGCACGCGCCTGCTGCAGGTCGCGGAACAGTGCTGCCGCCTGCGGGTGGCGCTGCATCTCCAGGATGCCCAGCACATAGATACGCGCGGCCACCAGCGAGCGGCGGCGTTCGACCGCGGGTGCAGCAAGTGCTGCAGGTGCGCCTGCCGGCGGTGTGGGCACCGGCGCTACCGCGGCTGCGGGCGACGGTGCTGGGACGCCAGTGCTCAGATACCCCGCCTGCACCAGCTGGATGACCATCGCCGGCGCCTCCGGGCCGAGCAGGCCGGTCAGTTCGGCGATGCTGCGCTGGCCGTCGCACAGGATCAGCAGCCGGCGCTGGCGCATGTCCAGCGGCGCGCGGTGGGCCTGCAGCGCGGTTCGGGCGAGATCGGTCTTGCGCGGTTGCATGGAAGGGACAGCCAAGTCGGTGCACGCCGAGCCTGAACGAAGGCGATGAAACGGCGATGACAATGCAGCGCCTGCACGCACCTTGCGCTAGCGTGCAGCCACCTTCGTGCCAGGGAACCGCACCGATGAAGCACCTCCCGATTGCTGGTCTGCTGTTGTTGTCGCTCACTGCCTGCAACCGCACGGCTGAGACACCTGCTGATGCCCCGGCCAAGGGCGCTACGCCGGCTGCTGCCGCAGCTGATGCCGATCTGGCGACCCGGTCGCCGGCCGATCCCCGCACCGACAGCCCGGCGCAGCTGGATGGCTTCGCCGGCGCAAAGCTGGGCGCCGGCATCGCCGAAGTCCGCAGCGGTTTCGGGGAGCCCCTGCAGGGGCTGGGCACCGACGCCAGCGGCAAGCCGCTGCCGGCCGACGACAGCAATGACGGCTGCTACTTCCTGCGCCCGCAGGATGCCGAAGACCCACGCTTGATGATCGAAGGCCGCAAGCTGGTGCGCTACGACGTGCGCAGCGCTGCCATCACCGCGCCGGGCGGCGGCAAGGTCGGCATGACCCTGGGTGAGCTGCAGGTGCTGTATCCCGAGCGCGGTGACGTCGGCCCTGACAAGTACGACGAGAAGGCCCAGCACCTGCGTGTTCGCCCGGCGCAGGAGGGCGGGGCGGTGATCGACTTCGCACTCGGTGCCGATGGCCGGGTGGGTGCCTGGCGGGTCGGACAGACCCCGCAGGTCGATTATGTGGAAGGCTGTGGCTGATCCTTGATCCACGGCCCAGCCACGCGCGCGGGCCAAGCGTAGAATCGCGCCACGACCGCTGGGGGAGTGCTCGATGATCGCCATTGCCATTGCCTGGTTCCTGCTCGGCCTGCTGTTGCTGGCGCTGGGCGGGGACTCCATCGTCAAGGCCGTGTCCGGCCTGGCCCAGCGCTTCGGGGCCAGCCCGTTCACTGCGGGCCTGCTGCTGCTCGGGGTGACCACTTCGCTGCCGGAACTGGCGGTCAACGCGCGCGCGCTGGCGGTCGGTCAACCGGAGCTGGCACTGGGCAATGCCGTCGGCAGCAGCATCGTCAACCTGGGCTTGACCCTGGCGGTGGCGGCGATTGCCGCGCCCCTGCTGTTGCGCGCGCGCCTGCAGACGGTGCTGTGGTGGTCGCTGCTGGCGGCCGGCGTGCTGCTGATCCTGTTCGGTCTTGATGGCGGCCTGGCCCGCTGGGAGGGCGGCGTACTGCTGGCCGGCTTCATCGTGGTGCAGGTGCTGCTGCTGCGCCGTGGTCGCAGCGAGAGCGCCGTGGTGCAGGCGGCCATCGCCGAATCCGCGCTGAGCCGCACCAGCCTGCCGTTGAACGTGCTGCGGGTGCTGATCGCGGCGCTGACCCTGTACTGGGGCGCACGCCTGGTGGTGGGCGCCGCGGCGGACTTCGGCGCAGCCCTGGGTTGGACGCCGCTGCTGGTCGGCCTGCTGCCGGTGGCGATCGGCACCGCGCTGCCGGAGGTGGCAACCGCGATTGCTGCCGCACGCCGTGGACATGGCGACATGGTGCTGGGCCACGTACTGGGTTCCAGCGTGGTCAACCTGCTGCTGGTGATCGGCGCGATGGCGGTACTGCAGCCGCTGGCGCTGCCTGCCTCGTTCGTGCGTCTGGAACTGCCCGCGCTGCTGGCCTTCGCGCTGGTGCTGTACCCGATGCTGCGTGGCGACCTGAAGATCAGCCGCAGCGAAGGCGTGATCCTGCTGGTCGCGTTCGTCGGCTGGTTCGTGCTGGAGCTGCTGCTGGTGGGCGCACCGGCGTTGTAGATCCACGCCATGCGTGGATGCGGTTGATTTCGTGCCGACCAACGGTCGGCACCCACCACCGATCACCCGGTGGGTGCCAACCTTGGTTGGCACTCGGGGAAACAAAGCGCCGACCAAGGTCGGCCGCTACCGGATCTACCGGTTCTGCGTGGTCTCTTCTTCCCGCACCGGTTCCGGCGGCGGCAGCTGCTCTTCAGCAGCTGGCTCGTTGCCGGGCAGGCTGGGGCGGGTTTCCATCAGCAGCGACAGCGCGGCCTTGGCCATCATGTGTGCGCTGATCGGTGCGGTGATGAACAGGAACACGGTGATCAGCAGCTCGCGCGGCTGCGGGTCCTGGCCCAGGAAGATGTGGTAGCACACCGAGCACACCAGCACGCAGCCCACGCCCAGCGTGCTGGCCTTGGTCGGTGCGTGCAGCCGCTTGAAGAACGTGGACAGCTTCACCAGGCCCAGCGCGCCGACCAGGATGAAGAAGCAGCCGAACAGCAGCAGGATCGACAGGCCGATCTGGATCGCGGTGATCATTCGACGATGTCCCGGCGCAGCACGAACTTGCTCAGCACCACGGTGCTGCCGAAGCCGAGCATGGCGATGATCAGCGCCGCCTCGAAGTAGATCGGCGAGTTGAGATACATGCCGAACAGCATCAGCTCGGCGATCGCGGTCACCGACAGCGTGTCCAGCGCAAGAATTCGGTCGGGCACGGTCGGCCCGCGCAGCAGGCGCCAGGTGGCCAGCAGCATGGCCAGGCCGACCACGTGCATGCACACCACCAGGGTGGTCTGGATGACTTCAAAACCGGTCATGGGAAGATCTCCATCAACGGCGCCTCGTAACGGCGCTTGATCGTATCGATCAGGTCCTGTGGGTCCTCCAGGTGCAGCACGTGCACCAGCAGGAACTTGCGGTCGTCACTGAGCGCGGCCGAGACCGTGCCCGGGGTCAGTGTGATCATGCTGGTCAGCGCGGCGATGCCGTGGATGTTGGCGATGTCCAGCGGCAACCAGATGAAACCGGGGTGGATGTTCTTCTCCGGGCCGAGCACCTGGATGGCGACGCGGATGTTGGACATCAGGATGTCCCACAGGGTCACGCACAGCAGTTTCGGCAACGGGCGCAGGGTGCCGATGCGGGCGAACTCGCGGTCCAGGCGCGCGGCGAACAGCGGCACCACCACGCCCAGTACCAGCCCCAGCACGATCTGGCCGAGGGTGAAGCTGTCGGACATCAGCAGCCAGAACGCCACCACCATGATGCTGAGCATCGGCGAGGGAATGACGCGACGGAACAGGGAGCGCTGGGCGGTCATGGCTGGCGGATCTCCGGCGTGGTCGCGCGCAACTGCTGCACGTACTCGCTGGGTTGCAGCAGCTGTGCAGCGGTGGCGTCGGTGTAGCGCATCAGCGGTGCAGCGGCCAGGGTCATGCCGATGCCGTAGGCCAGCAGGATGCAGGCTGCGTACAGCTCGACCCGGCGCAGGCGTGCCTTGCGGGGCTTCGGTGCATCGGCCTCGACAGGCGGCACGCGCCAGAACAGGCGGATGCCGCCGCGGGTCAGGCCCATGATCACCAGCAGGCTGCTGACAAGAACGGCAGTCCACACCGGGCCGGTGTACTGCGCCGGCATGCCGGCCAGCAGCGCGGCCTTGGCCAGGAAGCCGGAAAGCGGCGGCAGGCCAGCCACCGACACCGCGGCGATCAGGAACAGCACCGCCGGCGTTTCCTTGCCCGGCATCGGTGCCACCACTTCCTTGCGGTCGCTGGCGCCACCACGGCGGCGGCGGATCAGGTCGGCGATCAGGAACAGTGCGGCGGCGACGAAGCTGCTGTGTGGCAGGTAGTACAGGCCGGCGGACAGCACCTGCGGCGTGCCTACCGAGAAGGCGATGAACAGCGTGGCTGCCGAGACGATCACCAGATACGAGATCAGCACGCGCAGGCGGGTCGCGGCCAGCGCACCGAGGCCGCCCAGCACCAGCGTTGCCACGCCGGCCCACAGCAGCCAGTCGCGGCCATAGCCGGCCATCGCACCGGCATCGTCGCCGAACCACAGCATCTGGATGCGCAGCACCGAGTACAGGCCGACCTTGGTCATGATCGCGAACAGGGCGGCCACGGCGGCCGGTGCGCGCGAATAGGCTTCAGGCAGCCACAGGTACAGCGGCATCAGTGCAGCCTTGGCGCAGAACACCAGCAGCAACAGGCCCATCGTGGCCTTTACCAGGGTCAGCTGCGCCGGCGGCACCTCGGCAATGCGCTGTGACAGCTCGGCCATGTTCAGCGAGCCCAGCGAGGCGTACAGCAGGCCCAGTGCGATCAGGAACAGGGTCGAGGCGGTGACGTTGAACACCACGTAGTGCAGGCCGATGCGCATGCGCAGGCCGCGGCCGCCACTGAGCAGCAGGCCGTAGGAGGCGATCAGCATCACCTCGAAGAACACGAACAGGTTGAAGATGTCGCCGGTCAGGAACGCGCCATTCAGGCCGACCAGCTGGAACTGGAACAGTGCATGGAAGTGCGGTGCGCGCCGGTCCCAGCCCGAGCAGGCATGCAGCAGGCAGGGAATGGCCAGCAGCAGGGTGGTCAGCAGCATCCACGCCGACAGCCGGTCGGCCACCAGCGCGATGCCCAGGCGCGACGGCCAGTCGCCGAGCAGGTAGACGTTGATCTCACCAGTGGCGGTGGTGGCAAACAGCAGGCCCACCGCCAGCGCCAGCGCCGACAGCGCGGTCCAGGCCACCGCGCGCTGCACCTTGGGGCCATAGCGGCGGTGTTCGACGAACAGCGACAGTGCAGCACCCAGCAGCGGAATCAGGATGGGCAGGATCACCAGGTGGTTCATGCGCGGTCCTCGCCCTGGCGCGGCGGCATGCGCTCATCCTGCAGGTCGTCATCCGGCTCGTGGGCGTCCACGTGGTCGCTGTGGTTGTCGCTGCGGCTGCGCATGGCCAGCACGATGCTGACCGCGGTCATCGCGAAGGCGATCACGATCGCGGTCAGCACCAGCGCCTGTGGCAGCGGATCGGTGTAGTTGCCCAGGTGACTGTCCACGCCTTCCTGCAGCACCGGTGCCTTGCCCAGCACCACGCGGCCACCGGCGAAGATCAGCAGGTTGGTGGCGTAGGACAGGAAGGTCATGCCGAGGATCACATCGAAGCTGCGCGCACGCAGCAGCAGGTAGATGCCGATCGCGGTCAGTACGCCGATCGCGGTAGCCAGGGCCAATTCCATCAGTGCATCTCCCCGGTGCGTGCCGAACGGCGTTGCAGGTCGATCTCACCCTTGCGGGCAGTGCGGGTACGCGACGGCTTGATCGTGCCCATCATCGACAGCATCAGCATGGCGCCACCGAACACCACCAGATAGACGCCGATGTCGAAGCCGATCGCACTCGCCAGCGGTACGTCGCCGATCAGCGGCAGGTGCAGGTCGAGGTGGCCGCTGGTCAGGAACGGCACGCCGAACAGCATCGACGCGCTGCCGCTGAGCAGGGCGATCAACAGGCCCATGCCGATGCAGCGGATGTAGTCGAAGCCGAAGCGCGACTCCACCGACGCGGTGCCCTGGATCACGTACTGGATCAGCAGCGGCACCGCCAGCACCAGGCCGGCAATGAAGCCACCGCCCGGCGCGTTGTGGCCGCGCAGGAACAGGAAGATCGATACGGTCAGGGTCAGCGGGAACATGATCTGCGCCAGGTCGGCCGGCACCGGCAGCTTGATCGGCGGCCCGGGCATGATCTGCTCCGGCGCCATCCGCGTACGCCGCAGCAGCGCGTGCACCACCAGCGCGGCGATGCCGAACACGGTGATCTCGCCGAAGGTATCGAAGCCGCGGAAGTCGACCAGGATCACGTTGACCACGTTCTGGCCATAGGCCTCGGGCAGGGCACGGGCGAGCAGCTCGCCGGCCATGGTGTTCGGCGGCAGGGTCATGGCGGAATAGGCCAGCGCGCCCAGGCCGGTGCCGGCGATGATCGCGATCACCGCATCGCGGCGCTTGCGCCAGCGCGGCCGCTCCGGCCCGGACTGCGCGGGCAGGTAGTTCATGCCCAGCAGCATCAGCACCAGGGTCACCATCTCCACCAGCAGCTGGGTCAGGGCCAGGTCCGGCGCGGACAGGAACACGAAGGTCAGCGCCACCATCAGGCCGACGCCACCGACCAGCAGCACCGCCAGCAGGCGCTGCTTGTAGACGCGCAGGGTGGCCACCGCGCAGGACATCATCACCAGCCACAGTGCCCAGCCCAGCAGCGGAATCGGCTGCGGCGCGGTCCAGTTCGGCGAGGCCGGGTTGGCCACGAACGGCGCTGCGGCGACCGCGATCGCCACCAGCACCAGGCCGAGCAGCATGCGCTGCAGGCTGCCATTGGCGATGCCGTTGGTCAGGCGCATGGCCAGCGCGGAAACCGCATCCAGCTGTGCATGGAACACGTTGCGACCGGTGCTGACGTTGGTCACGTCATGCAGGTTGATCAGCTTGCGCAGGCCGAAGTACAGCGCCACGCCACCGACCACGCCGATCGCGCTCATCGCCAGCGGCAGGTTGAAGCCGTGCCATACCGCCAGGCTGTACTCGGGCATGGCCGGGCCGAGGATCGACGCGGCGGCGGCATGCAGCAACGGCGCCACGGTCAGCGCCGGGGCCACGCCCACCGCGATGCAGATCACCACCAGCAACTCCACCGGCACCTTCATCCAGCGCGGCGGCTCATGCGGCACGCGGTCGAGGTCGTGCGGTCCGGGGCCGAAGAAGGTGTCGTGCACGAAGCGCAGGCTGTAGGCCACGCCGAACACACCGGCCAGCAGCGCCGCGACCGATACGGCCGTGCGCATGATGCCCGGCCCGCCCGCGGTAATCGCCTCGGCGAACAGCATTTCCTTGGACAGGAAGCCGTTGAGCAGGGGAATGCCGGCCATTGCCAGCGAGGCGATGATCGCCAGCGCGCTGGTGAACGGCATCAGCCTGCGCAGCCCGCCCAGCTTGCGCATGTCACGGGTGCCGGTCTCGTGGTCGATGATGCCGGCGGCCATGAACAGCGAGGCCTTGAAAGTGGCGTGGTTGAGGATGTGGAACACGCCGGCCACCACTGCCATCGGCGTGGACAGGCCGAACAGCAGGGTGATCAGGCCCAGGTGCGAGATCGTTGAATAGGCCAGCAGGCCCTTCAGGTCGTGCTGGAAGATCGCATTCCAGGCGCCGATCAGCAGGGTCAGCGCGCCGATGCCGCTGACCGTATAGAAGAACAGGTCACTGCCGGCCAGCGCCGGGTGCAGCCGCGCCAGCAGGAACACGCCGGCCTTCACCATGGTGGCCGAGTGCAGGTAGGCCGAGACCGGGGTCGGCGCCGCCATCGCGTGCGGCAGCCAGAAGTGGAACGGGAACTGTGCGCTCTTGGTGAAGATGCCGGCCAGCACCAGGAACAGGGCGTAGGGGTACAGCGTGCTGGCGCGGATCTGCTCGCCGGCGGCCAGCACCACGTCCAGGTCGAAGCTGCCGACGATGCGGCCGATCAGCAGCACGCCACCGAGCAGGGCCAGGCCGCCGCCGCCGGTGATCACCAGCGCCATCCGCGCGCCTTCGCGGGCGTCCTGGCGGTGCGACCAGAAGCCGATCAGCAGGAACGAGCTGATGCTGGTCATTTCCCAGAAGATCATCAGCAACAGCAGGTTGCCCGACAACACCATGCCCAGCATGGCGCCCATGAACAGCAGCAGGTAGCAGTAGAAGCGGTGGGCGTTGTCCTGCTGGCTCAGGTAGTAGCGCGCATACAGCACCACCAGCGCACCGATGCCCAGCACCAGCCCGGCGAACATCCAGGCCAGCCCGTCCAGGCGCAGGGTGAAGTCCAGGCCGATCTGCGGCAGCCAGGGGACCATCGTCCGCACCACCTGGCCGTCGAGCACCGACGGGGTCAGCCAGCCGAGGATGGCCAGCCCGCCCAACGGCGCCAGCGCCGCCAGCCAGGCAGCAGTCGAGCGCGAACTACGGGGGAAGGCCGCAACAGCCGCTGCCATCAGGAACGGCAGGGCCAGCAGCAGGGGCAGGCTGGGGAGCATGCAGGGAATCCATGATTCACGAGCAGGTCAGGGAGAATAACAGGCTGCGAAATGTCGCCGAAACCCATCGAACAGCGATCAATTGCATGTAACGTCCGCTGATTCATTTTTTCTGCGGCGCAACATCACGTTCCTGCATCTCCTCCCCGCTTGCTCTGGGAGGACACCCTACGCCCACGCAGGGAGACCGCAGGCCCTGTCGCACAGGGGCTGCCGTCGACGGGCGGGAAGTGGGGAGCGAGTCACCGGCGCAGGCTGGCAGGGCCACCGTGGAGTGTGGGTGACGGAATCCGCCCGTTCAGGAAACGAGGGGCGCCGTCGACCATGGGCAGGTCAGTAGCGCCAGTCGAGCTTGCGGTAGAACTTGGCCATCACCCAGGCCGGGCCGATCAGCAGATAGGTCAGGTCGGTCAGGAAGCTGGGCTTGCGGCCCTCGAACTTGTGGCCGATGAACTGCGCGATCCAGGCCACCACGAACACGCCCACCGCCAGCCAGAGCAGGTTATGCAGGCCGATCTCGGCCTCCAGCAGGCGGCACAGGCAGCCGAACACGAAGAACTGGATGAGCATGCCGATGCCCAGCGGGCGCGACAGCTTGTTGTAGAAGCACCAGGCACTGAACATCGCGAACGCCGACCAGATGCCGTACTGGAACCAGGTGATCAGCGGCGGCAGGCACCACAGCAGGGCCACCACCGACCACAGGATCGCCGGCACCGCCACCACGTGGATGCGCTGGTTGATCACATTGCGGTGGTCGTCGGAGTAGCTGGCGAAATAGCGGTCGATCGGCCGCGCAAGCTCGGTGGATGTCTGCATGCGGCCAGCATACTCCCGCCGGAGCCGTCAGTAGAGCCAGGCCATGCCTGGCAGCAGGCTTGCGGAGTTGCCGGCCAGCGGCCGGCACTACCTCCCAGGCAACCTGCAGTAGAGCCAGGCCATGCCTGGCTGCAGGCTTGCGGAGTTGCCGGCCAGCGGCCGGCACTACCGCATTCAGAACGCCCCCGGCGACCGGCCGGGGGCACAGGGGATCAGTCGACGCTGATCCCGGCCAGGCGCTGCAGCGCCTCGGCGTACTTGGCGCGGGTGCGCTCGATGATCTCGGCCGGGATGGTCGGGCCCGGGGCAGTCTTGCCCCAGTCCAGCGTCTCCAGGTAATCGCGCACGAACTGCTTGTCGTAGCTCGGCGGGCTGGTGCCCACTTCGTACTCGTCGGCCGGCCAGTAACGCGAGGAATCCGGCGTCAGCATCTCGTCCATGATGTACAGGCGGCCATCGGCGTCGGTACCGAACTCGAACTTGGTATCGGCCAGGATGATGCCGCGCTCGCGGGCGTAATCGGCGGCGAACTTGTAGATGCGCAGGGTGGCGTCGCGCACGCGCTCGGCCAGGTCCGCACCGACCTGCTTCACCATCGCATCGAAATCGATGTTCTCGTCATGGTCGCCCACGGCGGCCTTGGTCGAGGGGGTGAAGATCGGCTCGGGCAGCTGCTCGGCCTGGCGCAGGCCATCGGGCAGGTCGATGCCGCTGACCTTGCCGGTGCGCTGGTAGTCCTTCCAGCCGCTGCCGATCAGGTAGCCGCGGGCGATCGCTTCCACCGGCACCGGCTTCAGCTTGCGGGTGACCACCGCACGCTTGGCGTACAGGGCCGGGTCCACGCCTTCGGGCAGCACGCTGGCCACGTCGATGCCGGTCAGGTGGTTGGGCATCAGGTGCGCGGTCTTGGCGAACCAGAAGTTGGAAACCTGGCAGAGCATCTCGCCCTTGCCCGGGATCGGGTCGGGCAGGACCACGTCGAACGCCGACAGGCGATCGGTGGCCACCATCAGCAGGTACTCGCCCGGCGGGGTTCCGGCTGGCAGCCGCTCGCGCGGGATATCGAACACATCACGCACCTTGCCGCGATGGCGCAAGGGCAGGCCGGGGAGATCGGATTGCAACAGCGTGGTTGGCACGGGCACTCCTGGGGCGTTGTCGATACGGCTGCTGCCCAACGGACCCGGCGGGCCCGCTGACCAGCGGGCGGCCTAGTGTAAAGCGGTCCGGGCCCGCTGTGACGTAAAATGAGCGTCCATTTCGTCGGCCGACCCCGGAGCGCCATGCGCTGGTACGGAAAACTGCTCGGATTCATCGCCGGCGCCCTGCTGTTCCGGCCCAATCCGCTGTTTGGCGCGGTGGTCGGCCTGTTGATCGGCCACGCCTTCGACTCGGACTGGTTCCGCCTGAACAAGGAGAACCCGTACCGGGAGCTGGGGCTGACCTCCGAGGCCACCGATGCCGAGGTCGAGCGCGCCTACCGCAAGCTGATTTCCCAGTACCACCCCGACAAGCTCGGCGGCGCGGCCCCAGAGCTGCAGCAGCAGGCCGAGCAGAAGTCGCGGCGGATCAATGCCGCCTACGACCGCATCAAGACCCTGCGCAAGCGCTGACCCTCTTTCCTACCGTTGCAAGGCCCGGCCATGTCCAACTGCCTCATCGCCCCCTCCATCCTGTCCGCCAACTTCGCCCGCCTCGGCGAGGAAGTCGACAACGTCCTCGCCGCCGGCGCGGACTGGGTCCACTTCGACGTGATGGACAACCACTACGTGCCGAACCTGACCATCGGCCCGATGGTCTGCCAGGCCCTGCGCAAGCACGGCGTGACCGCGCCGATCGACGTGCACCTGATGGTCGAGCCGGTGGACCGCATCATCCCGGACTTCGCCGAGGCCGGTGCCACCTACATCAGCTTCCACCCGGAGGCCAGCCGCCACGTGCACCGCACCATCCAGCTGATCCGCTCGCTGGGCTGCAAGCCGGGCATCGTGCTGAACCCGGCCACCCCGGTGGACATCCTCGACTGGGTGCTGGATGACCTGGACCTGGTGCTGCTGATGTCGGTCAACCCGGGCTTCGGCGGCCAGGCCTTCATCCCCTCGGCGCTGGACAAGCTGAAGGTGGTGCGCAAGATGATCGATGCCAGCGGCAAGGACATCCGCCTGGAGATCGATGGCGGCGTGAAGGCCGACAACATCGGTGAGATCGCCGCTGCCGGTGCCGATACCTTCGTCGCCGGTTCGGCCATCTTCAACGCCAAGACCAGCTACCAGGACGTGATCGCGCAGATGCGCGCCAACGTCGCTGCGGCGCGCTGACAAAAAGGGGACGGAGGGGATTAAGCTCGCTTGATCTCCTCCGTCCCCTTTTCCGCCCATGGCACTGTTGAACATCCGCTCGGCCACCGTGGCCGACGCTGGCCTGATCCTGCATTTCATCCGTGAGCTGGCCATCTACGAGAAGGCCGAGCACTCGGTGCAGACCGATGAGATCGGCATCGCCGAGAGCCTGTTCGGCGCCGATGCCACGGCCCGCGCGCTGATCTGCGAAGTCGACGGCGAAGCGATCGGCTATGCGGTGTATTTCTACAACTACTCCACGTGGTTGGGCCGCAAGGGCATCTACCTGGAAGACCTGTATGTCAGCCAGGAAAAGCGCGGCGCCGGTGCCGGCAAGGCGCTGCTGAAGTACATTGCACGCCAGGCCGTGGCCGAAGGCTGCGGCCGTTTCGAATGGTCGGTGCTGGACTGGAACACCCCGGCCATCGAGTTCTACACCGCCGCTGGCGCCAAGCCGCAGGACGAGTGGACCGTGTACCGGTTGCAGGGCCAGGCATTGCACGATTTCGCCAACGGCTGAGGCGAAGTGCATCCACGCATGGCGTGGATCTACCAACCAGCTGGGAAAAGAACAAAAAAAAAGACCACGCCAATCACTGGCGTGGCCTCGCTGCATGCGTGGGAGGCTGATCCTGCCTCCATCCGTCGTCCCTGCTATGGCCTTCCATTCTCCGGTTGCTGAATGACACCTGCGTGACATTCACTGCGGACAAACAGCGCATTGCTAGCCTGTGCGCCCCCGTCCTGGAAGCACCGCATGACCACCCCGCGCTGGCGCCTGATCCTCAACGGAAAATCCGCAGGCAATGACGAGCTGCGCGACGCCGTCGGCCACTGGCGCGGGCAGGGCGTGCAGCTGGAAGTGCGGGTGACCTGGGAAGACGGTGACGCCGAACGCTACGTGGCCGAGGCGATCGATCATGGTGTGGACGTGATCGTGGCCGCCGGTGGCGACGGCACGCTCAGCGCGGTGGCCGAGACACTGGCGCATCGTGAGGAGCTGGCAGATGCGTTGCCCTCGCTGGCGCTCATCCCGATGGGGACCGCCAACGACTTTGCGACTGCGGCCGGCATTCCGACCGAGCCGAAGGCGGCCTTTGCGCTGATCGGACAGGCCACGCCGCATGCCATCGATCTGCTGCGCGTGGACGCCGATGGCACCCAATGGTGGTGCGCCAATCTTGCCAGCGGGGGCTTCGGCACACAGGTGACGGTGGAGACCGATGCCGGCTTGAAGAAGATGCTGGGCGGGCTGGCCTACGTGATCACCGGCATCGCCAAGCTGGGGCGGATCGAGCCGATCCACGCGCGCCTGTCGGGCCCGGATTTCGCGTGGGAAGGCGACTTCATCGCGCTCGGCATCGGCAATGGCCGCCAGGCCGGTGGTGGCCAGCAATTGTGCCCGCAGGCGCTGATCGATGATGGGCAGCTGGACGTGACGGTGCTTCCGGAGCTGGAAGGTGAAGTCACCGCCACGCTTGGCCAGATGCTGAAGTCCGGCACCCAGGCCGCGCTGGAACAGCTGGCGACGCGCGCGCGGCTGCCATGGCTGCAGGTGGAATCCGAGCGCCCGTTGACGCTCAACCTGGACGGCGAACCAGTACAGGCGCGCCAGTTCCGCATCGCGTGCGTACCGGGCAGGGTGCGGATGCACCTGCCCGTGGGCTGTGCACTGTTGTCCGAGCCGCGCTGAGCCGGACCGGAACTCCTACAGCGGCGGTATGTCCTGCTCCTTCGCCGGGAACCCGAATGCTTCGCGCTTCTCGCGGATGTACTGCGGCAGCGGCGGCCGGGCAATGCCGTGATCGATCAGCCACTGCTGGCACTTCTTCTGCCAGGGCAGCAGGTCCGGTGTGGTGATTTCCCAGTAGATGGCTTCGACCATGGCCATCCGATCGGGCGCGCCCGGTTGCGCCGATGACGGCGATGCAATCGTGGGGTCCGCACCATGCTCAAGCAGCCAGTAGGCCTGCTCGAAGCCGCCACGGCCGGTGTACCAGCTGAGAACGGTATCGGCCTGGCCGATGTTGGATTCGTTGACGTGCGCGCCTCGCTCCACCAGCAGCTGGATGTTCTTCCACAGGTTGCCGGAAATGAAAGCCTGGAACAGCAGCGTTTCGGTATTGGAGGTGCGCGTGTCCGGGTCGCCGCCATGATCCAGCAGCAGGGCCAGGTAGCGCGGATCGTCCATCTTCGCGGCATAGACCATGGCGTTGTTGTGGCGGAACGTTTCGCCGTCCAGCGTTTCAATACGCCGTGCATTCGGGTCGGCGCCGTTGTCGAGCATCGCGCGCAGGCCTTCCAGGTTCTGTGCGCGCAACGGCCACGCGATGAGCGGAATGCCATCCTGCTTCGAGAACTCCTTGTCGGGGTTCACGCCTTCGGTCTTGATCAGGCGCGTGATCGTCGCCGCATCACCCTGTTCGGCGGCGATGGCCAGTTCAAGTGCCTTGCCCTCGAAATAGCGCTCCGCGCCATGTGAAGACGTGCGCGCGCAGGCGCTCAGCAGCATCAGCAGCATCAGCGCCAGGCAGGAAAATGGCGTAAAGGAACTGTGAGGGTGACGGTGCATGTGATCCCTTGACATGGACGCGTTCGGGGGATGATAGCGTTGGCCGTGGTCATTCCAGCAGGTCCTGGATGACCGTGTCTTCACTGATGAGCAATGGAGTCTGCCATGAGCGGTCACGATCCCGAGCAGCAGGAACGCCTGTTGCAGGCGCGCGCCAAGAGCGTCCAGGCGCAGCAGCACCTGGTCGAGCAACTGCAGGGAGGTGGACATGCCACCGAGGCGGCGCGCTTGCGCGAGACCTATCACGCCCGCGAGCTGGGTTCGCTTGCTGGTGATGTGTATGCCTCGGCAAAGGGCAAAGGTGAACCGCCGGTCGGGTGGACGCGAGCCAGTGCCGTGACCGACCCGGACACGCTCAAAGCGGCGGGCATCAGCCTGGGTGCGGCCGACCTGAAGAAGCTGATGCGGCCGAACGACTCGGGTTTCCGCGCGGAGATCTACATTCCGGACAAAAGGGTGTTCGGTGATGACGCCAAGCCGGTGCTGGTGTTCAAGGGATCAACGGGCGAAATCATCGATCCCCGGGCGAAAGGCGGGCGGCGTGAGTCCGGAGGCGAGGATTTCCTCAACAACGGACGCCAGGGCGTGGGCATGCAGAGCGACTACTACGATCGGGCCATGGCACTGGCGAGTCGCTTGAAGACCTCTGGTACCCACTTTGAACTCGCCGGTCATTCGCTTGGCGGTGGCATGGCCTCTGCCGCTTCGGCGGTTACCGGCGTGCGTGCGACCACCTTCAATTCGGCGGGGCTGCATCCGGCCACCGCCGATCGCTACGCGAAATCCCACGGATTGCCGGTGTTCAATACGCGCGACACGGTGCACACCTACCAGACCTCGGGTGAAGTGCTCAACGATGTGCAGAACGGATTGAAGCGGCTCAACGAGCATCACCGGCAGGGCTTTGGCCTGTTGGCCAGCGAGACCAGCCAGCTGCTGCGTCAGCCCGGCGTGCAGCAGATGGTTACCCGCAAGCTGCAGGAGATGATGCCGGCGGGTGCGCAGACGGCTACGGCCCAGCTGGTTGATCAACTGGCGTCGAAATCCGGGGCAGAGGCATTGCGCAATGTTCCGGTGGCCGCGGGCAGGATGGAACTGTTGCTGGACGCCAAGACAGAAGTGAACGGAAAGGTGGTGGACCGCCGCCATCGAGAAGCACCAAGCCAGCTTGCCGAATACGGTGGCCCGCTGGCCGAGGTGCTGATCGCAGGTGCGCGCGGCATGCGTGCCGGACGGGTTGCCGGTGAACATGTCGAGCAGGTCGCCGCGCTGGCGGGCCGGGGCATGAGCCTGTCCGGCGTGGCCGTCGAGCGTGCGTCGACCCTGCAGGGAAATGCAATCGGCACCGTGGTCGACTACGGTGGCAAGAGCATGCGGGTGGGCATCGAAGGCGGTGCGACGGTCATTGCCAAGGGGCGCGAGCTGCAGGGGCTGGTCGAATCGGTCAGCCACCGCGTGCAGGCCAAGGGCAGTTACGGCTGGAACATCGGGGCCAGCGTGTTGGGGGCGCTCGGTGCCGACGACATGGCCAGACAGATGCGTGAGCACGGTGACGCGGCGCGCAATCAACACGAGACCAAGACCCGTGAAGCCACCCGTGAAGCGGCGGCGGATGCCGGCCGCATCCGCGCCAGCGGCCATCATCTGGGCGGCCAGCTGCAGCAGGGCGTGCATGGCGTGGCCAATGGGCTGCGTAACGGCTATGCCGTGTACGGTGCGACTTTCCACATGGGCATGAACTGGAGCAGCCATCAGATCACCGGGCTGACCTCGCAGGCGCCGGCCGTGCTGGCCGGCACCGTCGGGCTGGGCGCGATGGCCAACAAGGGCATTGCCACGCACCTGCCCACGCCGGCATTGCCGCAGAACCTGGTCAACCTGGCCAAGACGTCGTGGGTGATCGGGCGCGGCAGCGCGACCATGGGGGAGTCGGTGGACCGGCATGGCATGAGCGAGACGATGAACCCCAGTCTCGATGCGGCAATCGCCAGCCAGGAGGCGGCCGCGCGCAAGCTGCTGGGACGGCCGCATGCGCAGCTGCAGGAGGGGGGCGCGAAGATACCCGCGCTGAACGATCCGGCGCACATCGATTTCCATCTGTTCAAGGGCGCGCAGACCGGCGTGCACGGCCTCGATGTGGCACATGGCCGCATCCCGAACCTGCAGAGCGACCAGCTGGCCGGGGCGTTGGCTGCGCAGGCCAAGCGCGAAGGGCTGCAGGCCATCTCCCATGTGCTGCTCAGTGACGACCGCACGCGGGCATTCGCGGTCGACACCCCGGATCTGCAGGCAGCCCACCGCCGACATGCGCATGTGGACGTGGCGGCCGGCATGGCCCAGCCGCTGGCCGTGAGCACGGCGCAGGTTGACGCCCTGAACACCGGTCGCGAACAGGCGACGGCAGCCGGACTGGCCCAGCAACAGGGGCTGGAGGCCCAGGACAACGCCCGGCGGATGGGCTAATGGCCGAATGAACCGCGACGCCGCGGCGGGGTTCCCCTCCCGCCCCGGCTGCGATACAGTCAAGGGGTGTCCAGCCTGACGACCCCGCATACCCTTTCTTCCGCACGCCGTTGGTGGCGATGGTGGCCCGTTGCCGTCGTCCGCCCCCATAACGCTGTGTCCCGGAAGGAAAGTCGTCTTGAACTCGCACGCTCAGTTTCAGCTGCAGGCCGCTGAAGGCCACACCCATATTCCCGTCGTCCGTGAAGTGCTGTCCGACCTGGACACGCCGCTTTCGGTCTATCTGAAGCTCGCCGACGGCCCCAATACCTACCTGTTTGAATCCGTCGAAGGCGGCGAGCGCTTTGGTCGTTACTCGATCATCGGCCTGCCGGCGCGCCGCGTGTATGCCTTCCATGGCCACACGCTGACCGTGCGCGAAGACGGCCAGGTGGTGGACACCCGCGAGGTGGCCGACCCGTTCGCCGAAGTCGAGGCGCTGCGCAGCGCCCACTCGGTGCCGAAGCTGGAAGGCCTGCCGGGCTTCACCGGCGGCCTGGTCGGCTGGTTCGGCTTCGAGTGCATCGGCTACATCGAACCGCGCCTGGCCCCGCCGGCCGGCCGCGATGAACTGGGCACGCCGGACATCCTGCTGCTGGACTCCAACGAACTGGCGGTGTTCGACAACCTCAAGGGCCGGCTGTACCTGATCGTGCATGCCGACCCGCGTGTCGAGGGGGCGTTCGAGCAGGCGCAGGCGCGCCTGGATGCGTTGACCGCCAAGCTGCGCGCACCGGGGGCCGGCTATCCGGCACCGCTCAACAGCGACGTGCTGGACGAGTCCGATTTCGTCTCCGGATTCACCCGCGAAGGCTTCGTCGATGCGGTCCAGCGCAGCAAGGAATACATCCGTGCCGGCGACATCTTCCAGGTGGTGCTCAGCCAGCGCCTGAGCGTGCCGTTCAAGGCGCGCCCGGTGGATGTGTACCGCGCGCTGCGCGCATTGAATCCCTCGCCGTACATGTATTTCCTGGATGTCGGCGACCTGCAGGTGGTCGGTTCCTCGCCGGAAATCCTGGTGCGCCTGCAGGATGGCGAAGTCACCGTGCGTCCGATCGCCGGCACCCGCCCGCGCGGCGCCACCGTCGAGCAGGACCTGGCGCTGGAAGCAGAGCTGCTGGCCGATCCGAAGGAACGCGCTGAGCACCTGATGCTGATCGACCTCGGCCGCAACGACGCCGGTCGCGTATCGAAGGCCGGCACCGTGGAAGTGGGCGAGCAGTTCGTCATCGAACGCTACAGCCACGTCATGCACATCGTCAGCGAAGTGACCGGGCAGCTGCAGCCGGGCCTGAGCTATGCCGACGTGCTGCGCGCCACCTTCCCGGCCGGCACCGTCAGCGGCGCGCCGAAGATCCGCGCGCTGGAAGTGATCCGCGAGCTGGAACCGATCAAGCGCAATGTCTATGCCGGCAGCATCGGCTACATCGGCTGGCACGGCGATGCCGATACCGCGATCGCGATCCGCACCGCGGTGATCAAGGACGGCCGCCTGTACGTGCAGGCCGGCGCCGGCATCGTCTACGACTCGGACCCGGACAAGGAATGGGACGAGACGATGAACAAGGGCCGCGCGCTGTTCCGCGCCGTCGCCCAGGCCGCCAAGGGCCTGTAAGCCTGCCTCGCCACGGCCGCTGCGCCGTGCTCGTTCCGCTGTTCCCGTTCAAGACAAGGAGTACTGCATGAAGCTGCTGAGCGCATTGCTGTGGTCGTCACTGCTGGCCACGATGGCCCCGTCTGCGTGGGCGCAGGCCAATACCATTCCCTCGCAGCCGCACCTGCTGGTGAAGGGGCAGGGCACCCGCACGGTGATGCCGGACCGGTTCGGCCTGCAGTTGAACATCGAAGAGACCGACATGGATGCCGACGCCGCGCGCCGCCGCGTGCAGGACAATGTCGCCCGCGTGCTGGCGCTGTTCAAGCAGTACCAGGCGGTGGAAGGCAGCGTACGTGCGGACAACCTGCGGATCGGCCCGGCAACCCGCTATGAGCAGAGCCGGCAGGTCTTCATCGGTACCCAGGTGTCGCGCCAGTTGCGCGCCAGCTTCGCCAGCGTGAAGCAGATGCAGGACGTGCTGGGTGCACTGAAGGCCAACGAGAACGTACAGGTCAGCAGCATGGCACCAACGTACTCCGGTGAAGTGGCGCTGCGCCGGGAACTCAAGGGTGAGGCCGCGGCGTCGACGCGCCAATCCGCGCAGGGCCTTGCCAATGCCTACGGCACGAAGCTGCGCGGGCTGTACAGCATCTCCGATGTGGCGCCGAACTTCGCCTATGGCGTGCAGGCGGGCAATTGGCCCAGAAGCGACGACATGGTGACACCGCCATCGCCGCCGTCACCTGCGGCGCAGATGGACATGATCGAGACCACCGGCTCACGCCTGCGCGAATCCATCAAAGCCGGCCCCATCACCTACACCGAAAACGTGTACGCCATTTTCCTGATAAGCGACGGAACCTGACCATGTTGTGGATGATCGACAACTACGACAGCTTCACCTACAACCTCGTGCAGTACCTGCAGACGCTGGGCGCCGAGGTGAAGGTGGTGCGCAACGATGCGATGAGCGTGGACGAGATCGCCGCGCAGAAGCCCGAGCGCATCGTCATCTCGCCTGGCCCGTGCACGCCCAACGAAGCGGGCGTATCGCTGGAGCTGATCCAGCGCCTGGGCCCGACCACGCCGATCCTCGGCGTGTGCCTGGGCCACCAGGGCATCGGCCAGGTCTATGGCGGCACGGTCATCCGTGCCGGCAACATCATGCACGGCAAGACCTCGCCGATCCGCCATGAAGGCAAGGGCGTGTTCGCCGGCCTGCCGGACCGCTACCAGGCCACCCGCTACCACTCGCTGGTGGTGGACAAGAACCGCCTGCCGGACTGCCTGGAAGTGACCGCCTGGACCGAGAACGACGACGGCTCGATCGAAGAGATCATGGGCCTGCGCCACCGCCAGTTCCCGGTGGAAGGCGTGCAGTTCCACCCCGAATCCATCCTCACCGAACACGGCCACGCTTTGCTGCGCAATTTCCTGCAGCGTCCGGCGGCCTGATCCTAGGAGCATTCCCATGAGCTTCTCCCCCCAGGAAGCCCTGCAACGCACCATCGAGCACCGCGAAATCTTCTTCGACGAAATGGTCGACCTGATGCGGCAGATCATGCGCGGCGATGTCTCGCCGATGATGACCGCCGCCATCCTCACCGGCCTGCGCGTGAAGAAGGAAACCATCGACGAGATCGCCGCTGCGGCCACGGTCATGCGTGAATTCGCGCTGGCGGTGCCGGTGGCCGATACCACCCACCTGGTCGACATCGTCGGCACCGGCGGCGATGGCTCGCACACCTTCAACATCTCCACCTGCGCGATGTTCGTCGCCGCCGCCGCCGGTGCGCGCGTGGCCAAGCATGGCAACCGCAGCGTGTCGTCCAAGTCCGGCAGCGCCGATGCAGTCGAAGCACTGGGTGCGGCCATTGAGCTGCAGCCGGCCCAGGTGGCTGCTGCCATCGAGCAGACCGGTATCGGCTTCATGTTCGCGCCGATCCATCATCCGTCGATGAAGGTCGTTGCGCCGGTGCGCCGCGAGATGGGCGTGCGCACCATCTTCAACATCCTTGGCCCGCTGACCAATCCGGCCAGCGCACCGTCGGTGCTGATGGGCGTGTTTCACCCGGATTTAGTGGGTATCCAGGCACGCGTGCTACGCGAGCTGGGCACCGAGCGCGCCATGGTGGTCTGGGGCCGCGACAACATGGACGAGATCTCGCTGGGCGCCGGTACCCTGGTGGGCGAGCTGCGCGACGGCAAGGTGCGCGAGTACGAGATCCACCCGGAGGACTTCGGCATCGCCATGTCGGCCAGCCGCAACCTGCGCGTGGATGGTCCGGAGCAGTCCATCGCCATGCTGCGCGCCGTGCTGGACAACCAGCCGGGCCCGGCGCTGGACATCGTGGCACTGAATGCCGGCGCCGCGCTGTACGTGGCCGGCGTGGCCAGCGACATCGGCGACGGCCTGGCCCGCGCCCGTGCCGCCATCGCCAACGGCAGTGCCCGTCAGCGCCTGCAGCAGTATGTGGAGACCACCCGCGCGCTGGTTGCCTGAGCGCGCGGTTCAGCCTGAACCCCTCGATGGCCGATAATGGCCGTCCTCACCGCCCCCGCATTGAACCGACGACGATGAGCGACATCCTGCAGACGATCCTGGCCCGCAAGGCCGAAGAAGTGGCCCAGCGCCGCGCCCAGCGCCCGCTCGAGGAGCTGCAGGCCGCCCTGGCCAGTGCCCCGCCGGTACGTGGCTTCGTGCGAGCCTTGCAGGCGGCGGTGGCCAACGGCGACCCGGCGGTGATCGCCGAGGTGAAGAAGGCCAGCCCCTCCAAGGGCGTCATCCGCCCGGATTTCCGCCCGGCCGACATCGCCGTCAGCTACGAGTTCGGCGGCGCCAGCTGCCTGTCGGTGCTGACCGACGTGGACTTCTTCCAGGGCGCCGACGCCTACCTGCAGCAGGCCCGCGAGGCCTGCACGCTGCCGGTGCTGCGCAAGGACTTCGTGATCGACGCCTACCAGGTGTACGAGGCGCGCGTGCTGGGCGCCGACTGCATCCTGCTGATCGTCGCTGCGCTGGACGACACCCAGCTGGCCACGCTGTCCGAACTAGCGATGTCGCTGGGCATGGACGTACTGGTGGAAGTGCACGACATCGACGAGCTGGAGCGTGCGCTGCAGGTGCCGGCGCCGATGATCGGCATCAACAACCGCAACCTGCGCACCTTCGAGGTGTCGCTGCAGACCACGCTGGACATGCAGAAGGCGGTGCCGCGTGACCGCCTGCTGGTGACCGAGAGCGGCATCCTCGGCCCGCAGGACGTGGCGTTGATGCGCGACGCCGGCATCCACTCGTTCCTGGTGGGCGAGGCCTTCATGCGCGTGGAAGAGCCGGGCGAGGGCCTGCGTCAGCTATTCTTCGCGGCATGAAAACGCACTATCCGACGCCGCGCGACGATGCGCCGCTGGTGGTCTTCGACTTCGACCACACCCTCTACGACGGCGATTCGGGCACCCACCTGTTCGCCTCGCTGATCAAGCGCAACCCGTTGCGGATGCTGGCGGCGCTGCTGGTCACACCGATCGCCGGGCCGATGGTGGCGATGCTGCCGACGCGTCGTGCCGGTATTTCGGTCTATGTGTGGATCGGCAGTTTCGGCCTGCACCGGGCGCGCGATTTCAACAAGGTGATCGACGCCTATGTGCTGCGCAACGAGGCGCAGATGCGCGCCAAGCTGCTGCCACAGGCGCTGGAGGTGTTCGCCGCGCACCGGGCCAAGGGTGACCGCGTGGTGGTTGCCACCGGTGCGCCACCAGAGCTGGCACGCGCGATCCTGGCCTTCGTCGCCCACCAGGACGTACCGGTGATCGGCACCGAGGTCGGCCCACGGCTGGGTGGCGTCGGCCCGACCCGCCACTGCCACAATGAAGAAAAGATGCGCATGCTGCGCGAGCGCGGCTACGGCGATATCGACATCGCGTATTCCGACAGTACTGCCGACCTGCCGCTGCTGCTGGCCGCCAAGGCGCCGGTGGTGGTGAACCCGAAGCCGAGCCGCGTGGACTTCTTCCGCCGCGTGCTGCCGGCCGGCACCCGCATCCTCAACTGGGGCTGCGTGGACCGCGGCGGCGACAAGGCCTGATCCCGCCGCACTGTGATGGATCTGCCGGCCGGCGGCCGGCACTACCCTTCTCCGTTCCGGTAGTGCCGGCCGCTGGCCGGCAAACGCTCAGCGCCCCAGATACCCGGTCAGCGCATGCCCGATCTGGAACAGGCTGATGCCCAGCACCAGCACACCCACGGCCACCAGCACCCAGCGCTCCTTCAGGCGCTTCACCAGCAGTGCCGCCACCGGTGCGGCCATCATGCCGCCGATCAGCAGGCCGGCCACGATCTGCAGGTGATGCAGGCCCATCGACAGCAGGAACGTAGCTGAAACCGTCAGGGTGACCACGAATTCGGCCGCGTTCACCGTGCCGATGGTGGTGCGCGCCTGGCCGCCGCGGGCGAGCAGGGTGGAGGTGGCCACCGGTCCCCAGCCGCCCCCGCCGCTGGCATCCAGGAAGCCGGCCACGAAGCCCAGCACGGGCACCCGCTTGACCTCGCCCTTGGGCATCAGGCGGCCGGCGGCACGCGCCAGGATGATGATGGCCAGCACCAGCAGGTAGAGATAGATGAGCGGGCGGATCACCTCGCCGGGCAGCTGGGTCAGGCCGTAGGCACCCACGGCGCCGCCGACAGCGCCGGGCAGGGCCAGGCGCAGGAACAAGCGCTTATCGACATTGCCGGCGACCAGATGCGACACGCCGGAGGCGCCGGTGGTGAACACCTCGGCGGTGTGGATGGCGGCGCTGGCCTGCGCGGGCGGAATGCCCATGGCCAGCATCACCGACGACGACACCAGGCCGAACGCCATGCCCAGCGCGCCGTCCACCAGCTGGGCGCCCAGGCCGATGAGGATGAACCACCAGAATGCGCTGCTCAGTTCCATGCACCGAGCCTAGCGCGCCAAGGAGTGCGGACCAAGGTCCGCACCCACCGGGTGCTCAACGGTCAACGGGTGCCGTACAGCACCACGGTCTTGCCGCGGGCATGCAGCAGGCCGTCGGTCTGCAGCTTCTTCAGCACACGGCCGGCCATTTCACGCGAGCAGCCGACCAGGCGTGCCAGCTCCTGGCGCGAGACGCGCAGCTGGCTGCCCTGCGGATGGCTCATCGCCTCCGGCTCCTGCGCCAGGTCGTGCAGGGTGCGCACGATCCGGTCGGTAACGTCCAGGAATGCCAGGCGGCTGGCCTTGCGGCTGGTGTCGAGCAGGCGCTTGGAGATCTGCTGGCCCAGCGCGTACAGCAGGCGCGGGGCGTCGGCCGACAGCGGGCCGAGGAACAGCTGGTGCAGGCGCTCGTAGCTGATTTCGGCCAGTTCGCAGGCGGTACGGGTCCGCAGGATCACCTCGCGGCGGTCCGATTCGACGAACAGACCCATCTCACCCACGAACTCGCCGGCACCGAAGTAGCCCAGCACCAGCTCGCGATCGTCATCTTCCTCGGCCATGATCGAAACCGAGCCGCTGATGACGTAATACAGGGTTCCCGCCGGGTCACCGGGTCGGAAGACGTCGGTACGGGTGGGGTATCGCCGCCTGTGGCTGTGCGCCAGGAAACGATCGATTGTGGCGATATCCAGGGCCAGTGGACTGCTAGCTAGGCGCACGGTTGACACGATAGGAGCGCTCCCTCTGCGCATGAACGGATTCACGGGGTCGATAGCGGAGCTTAACCAGCGCAATTGTTAAGGGCAAACAGTGTGCCAGATGTGAGCGCTCTTCACGTTCCCCCCGGGGACAGTTTGCCCCATAATTCCCCCTTTCCCTTCTTACACAGGAATCGACCGCCGTGGTCAAGCCGTTGCCTCGCCTGAGGCTGCAGGGTTTCAACAACCTCACCAAGGCGCTGAGCTTCAACATCTATGACGTGTGTTACGCGCGCACCGAAGAGGAGCGTCAGCGTTACATTGAATACATCGATGAAGAGTACAACGCCGACAGGCTGACTCAAATCTTGACCGATGTCGCCGAGATCATCGGCGCCAACATCCTGAACGTGGCCCGCCAGGACTACGACCCGCAGGGTGCCTCGGTGACCATCCTGATCTCCGAAGAACCGGTGATCGACAAGAAGCAGGCCGGCAAGGAGCTGATCTCCGACGCCGTGGTCGCGCACATGGACAAGTCGCACATCACCGTGCACACCTATCCGGAAACGCACCCGCAGGAGGGTATCGCCACCTTCCGCGCCGACATCGACGTGGCCACCTGCGGCGTCATTTCGCCGTTGAAGGCGTTGAACTACCTGATCGAAAGCCTCGAGTCGGACATCGTGATCATGGACTACCGCGTCCGTGGCTTCACCCGCGATGTGAAGGGCAAGAAGCACTACATCGATCACAAGATCAACTCGATCCAGAACTTCCTGGCCAAGAACATCAAGTCGCGTTACGAGATGTTCGACGTCAACGTCTACCAGGAAAACATCTTCCACACGAAGATGCACCTGAAGGACTTCGACCTGGACCAGTACCTGTTCGAGGAAAAGGCCAAGAACCTGTCGTTCAAGGAGCGCATGAAGATCGAAGCGCTGCTCAAGCGCGAGATCGAAGAGCTGTTCCACGGCCGGAACCTGTCCGAGTAAGCCGCATGTGCGATGCCCGCAGGCATCGCCACCCAGGCGGGACGACCCGCCCCGTGGAACGCGCTGCCGCGCAGTTTGCAGTTCCACGGTGATGTACCGACCCACGGCCCGGTGTGAAAACACCGGGCCGTTTCGTTTTTCTCAAAAAAGGTAAGGAGCCCCCACCCATGCCCTGGATCTACCTGCTGCTGGCCGGCCTGTTCGAGATCGGTTTCGCCCTCGGAATGAAGTACTCCGAAGGCTTCAGCAAACCCCTTCCAACTGCTGCCACGGTCGTGTCCGCACTGATCAGCCTGTACCTGATGAGCCAGGCGATGAAGAGCATCCCGGTCGGCACGGCCTACGCGATCTGGACCGGTATCGGCGCCATGGGCGTGGCGGTGCTGGGAATCTACCTGTTCAATGACAGCGCATCGCCGGCCCGCCTGGCCTGCGTGGGCCTGATCGTGGCCGGTGTGATCGGCCTGAAGCTGGTTTCGCCGAACTAAGGCGGGCCGGCGGCCCGACCAACGGTCGGGCCCCACCATCGGGCCCCGCCGCACCTCCTGGTAGGCCCCCACCGTTGGTGGGGGTGCCCCGTTCAAATGCGGTAGGCGATGGTCTTCATCACCTTGGAGGCCAGCGCCATCGCGCCCGGGATCGGGAATGGCAGACGGCGTGCGCCGGCCTGCTCGGCGTGCTCCGCATGGCGGGCCTCGTCTTCCTTCATGACCTGGATGACCGCGCGGCTGCGCAGGTCGCCGGCCGGCAGGTCGACCAGGTGCTCGTCCAGATGGGCTTCCACCTGGCGCTCGGTTTCGACCACGAAGCCCAGGTTCCAGCCATCGCCACGCAGCCCGGCCAGGGTGCCGATGGTGTAGCTGCCGGCATACCAGAGCGGGTTGAACAGGCTCGGACGGCTGTCCAGTTCGCCCAGGCGGGTGGCGCACCAGGCCAGGTGGTCGGTTTCTTCCTGGGCCGCTTCCAGCAGGTGTTCACGCGTGGCCGGGTCGCGGGCCACGGCGGCCTGGCCGAAGTACAGGCCCTGCGCGCACACCTCGCCGACATGGTTGATCCGCATCAGCCCGGCCGCATGGCGGCGTTCGGCGCGGTCCATGCCCGGCTCGTCGGTCTCCGTGGCCGGGTAGGGACGGGCCGCCGGCGGGTTGCCGAACACCGTGTCCAGGGCGCGCTGCGCCTCGGTCAGCAGGTGGTCCAGCGGGGTGATCTGGCGGAGTGCGGTCATGGCGGTACGGGTGGGGCGGGGAGGGCCCGATTCTCGCCCGGCCCTGCCGCCCTGCCAACCCGGGGGCAGGGGCTGCTTGCACCGGGAGGTCAGGATGCGTACAATCCCGCCTCTTACGCTTCACCTTTTCACAACGCGTGGCAGAGTTCCGGCGAGCCTTTCGCCGCAATGAGCCCGACCTAACCTAGAGTTCTTCATGAGCACTTTCACTGCCAAGAACGAGACCGTCCAGCGCGACTGGTACCTCGTCGACGCCGAGGGCAAGACCCTGGGCCGTCTCGCCACCGAGCTGGCCCGCCGTCTGCGCGGCAAGCACAAGCCGGTCTACACCCCCCACGTTGATACCGGCGACTACCTGGTCGTCATCAATGCAGAAAAGATTGCCGTCACCGGCAAGAAGCTGCAGGACAAGATGTATCACCGTTTCACCGGTTACATCGGCAACCTGAAGACCGAATCCCTGGCACAGGCGCTGGAGCGCCACCCGGAGCGCGTGATCGAGATCGCCGTGAAGGGCATGCTGCCGAAGGGCCCGCTGGGTCGCCAGATGTACCGCAAGCTCAAGGTCTACGCCGGCACTGAGCATCCGCACGCCGCACAGCAGCCGCAGGTTCTGGATATCTAATCATGGCTATCACTCAAAACTACGGCACTGGCCGCCGCAAGTCCTCCACCGCTCGCGTGTTCCTGCGCAAGGGTTCGGGCAACATCACCGTCAATGGCCGTCCGCTGGACGAGTTCTTCGGTCGTGAGACTGCGCGCATGATCGTGCGCCAGCCGCTCGAGCTGACCAAGAACACCGAAAGCTTCGACATCCTGGTCACCGCCGCTGGCGGCGGCACCACTGGCCAGGCCGGTGCGATCCGTCTGGGCATCGCCCGTGCTCTGGTCGAGTACGACGAAACCCTGAAGTCCGAGCTGCGCAAGGCCGGCTTCATGACCCGTGACGCCCGTGAAGTCGAGCGTAAGAAGGTCGGTCTGCACAAGGCCCGCCGCGCCACCCAGTTCTCCAAGCGCTGATTTACCGCGCCTGGTTGGGCTCCTCCGGGAGCCCGCTGGATGGAAAAGCAAAAGCCCGGCTTCGGCCGGGCTTTTGTCGTTCTGGGGCTGCACATTTCGAGGTCGCCGGCCAGCGGCCGGCACTACCCCTGGTTTCGAAGGATCCGACCCCGGGGTTCTCTCTGGGGAAGAGTCCCCTTGTTGTTCAAGGGGGCGCGCCGACAGGCGCGGAGATAAGGTGGGATGCGTGACCAAACAAAAAAGAAAAAAGCCTGATCTTTCGATCAGGCTTTTTTCTTTTTTGTTTGGCTGCCCCGGATGGATTCGAACCACCGAATGCCTGAGTCAGAGTCAGGTGCCTTACCGCTTGGCGACGGGGCAAAACGTGTAACTATTTTCTCACTTTTCACACTGAAAAACAACTTGATTTTCAGTGTGGTGGCTATGGGTGGACTCGAACCACCGACCCCAGCATTATGAGTGCTGTGCTCTAACCGGCTGAGCTACATAGCCTTGGTGAGCCCGCTATTCTGCGGATGTGTATCGTCCCTGTCAACACTTTTGTGTCGTGCTTGTGGGCCGACAGAGGGCATGGGATAGTCCCAACCAGTAGATTTTCTTAGGAGTCCGCATCGTGATCGATCCGGACGGCTATCGACCGAACGTCGGCATCGTGCTGATGCGGCAGGACGGCCAGGTGTTCTGGGCACGACGTGTGCGCCGGGACGGTTGGCAGTTCCCGCAGGGTGGCATGAACACCGACGAGACGCCTGTCGAGGCCATGTATCGTGAACTGCAGGAAGAGACCGGCCTGCTGCCTGAGCATGTGGAAGTGCTCGGGGCGACGCCCGGCTGGCTGCGCTACAAGCTGCCGGCGCGCGCCATCCGCCGCAACGAGCGGCAGGTCTGCATCGGCCAGAAGCAGGTCTGGTTCCTGCTGCGCCTGACCGGCGACGAATCCCACGTGAAGCTGGACCACACCGACTCGCCCGAGTTCGACCACTGGCGCTGGGTGGACTTCTGGTACCCGGTAGAGCACGTGGTGATGTTCAAGCGGGGCGTCTATGCGCGTGCCTTGCGACATCTGGCGCCGCTGGCGCGCGGGGTGGCCGGGCAGGGCGTGACCGCCATGCCCAAGAGTGCCGCCGAGGCCTGGATGCCAGGCCATACCGCCGGGCATGACCGCCCACGCAAGCGCCCGCGGACCCGCGGCTACTGGCCGAAGAAGGCCACCGGCGATGGTCCGGCGACGTGAACGGCTGAACGGTATCGAGAATGGTTCAGGTCTCTGATTGACAACCATTCTCGTTTCCATTGGAATAGCCAACAGGCCACTCTTGGCCTGTCAGCCCGGTTCACGCCTGTGTACGTCTGCATCTGCAACGGAGTCACCGACCACCAGATCCGCGAAGCCGCCAGCCATGGCGTCAGCACGGTGGCCGAGCTGACGATGCGTACCGGTTGTGGCGCTACCTGCGGTTCCTGCCTGGACATGGCCGGCGATCTGCTGGCCAAGGCGCGCGCCACCCACGATCTGCCGCTGCCGGTCCTTGGTCTGGCCCAGGTCGCCTGATCGTCTCTTTCGCGGCGCGTTGACGCCGCGCTTCCGCATCCTTCACGTGCGGCCGCACAGGCCAATGCGCACGATTCGCGTTCCTTCACGACTGCGCGCAAGGCGCTAAAGTGCCTGCGTTTTCAGCGTGCAGGAGCATCCCCATGAAGGGCGACACCAAGGTCATCGAATTCCTCAACAAGGTCCTCTACAACGAGCTGACCGCGATCAACCAGTACTTCCTGCACGCCAAGATGCTGAAGAACTGGGGCATCAAGGAGCTGGCCGAACACGAGTACAAGGAATCGATCGACGAGATGAAGCATGCCGACATGCTCGCCGACCGCATCCTGTTCCTCGAAGGCCTGCCGAACTTCCAGGCGCTGGGCAAGCTGCGCATCGGCGAGAACCCGACCGAGATCCTGCAGTGCGACCTGTCGCTGGAACGCGACGGCGTGGTGACCCTGCGCGAGGCCGTGGCCTATTCCGATTCGGTTGGCGACTACGTCAGCCGCCAGCTGTTCGTGAAGATCCTCGACTCGGAAGAAGAGCACATCGACTGGCTGGAAACCCAGCTGGACCTGATCGAGCGCATCGGCGAGCCGAAGTACCTGCTGAGCAAGCTGGAAGAGTAAGTCAGCCGGCCTGGCCGGCGCGATGCTGTGCCAGGTAGCCCGTCAGCGCCACGCGTGCCCGGGCGAATTCGGCAACCAGCAGCGCTACCGCCACGGCGGGGCGCTGCAGGCTGCCGCTGCGGGCCTCGTGTTCGATCCGCTGCGCCACCGCCGACAGCGACAATGCCCCCACGTTCGCACTCGATGACTTCAGGCTGTGGGCGATTGCCTGCAGGCGCGGCTCGTCGCTGCCCTGCGCGGCCTGCTGCAGCTGCTGCACCATGGCCGGTGCATCGTCCAGGAACACCGAGATGATCTGGAGGGCGGAGTCGCCGATCACCGCGTGCAGCTCGTCCAGCACATCGCGGTCGAGCACCGGCTGTGGCTTGGAGCCGACTCGGCTGTCGTCGTCTTGTAGAGCCGAGTCATGCTCGGCTGATGGAGCGCGACTGCTATTGGCCGTCAACCGAGCATGGTCCGGCTCTGCAGAAGGTCGTGCAGGTGATGCAGCCTTACCGCCCCCCCAGCGCTTCAACAGCGCATGCAACGTGGTGCGCGCGATCGGCTTGGACAGGTAGTCGTCCATGCCGGCCTGCAGGCAGCGCTCGCGGTCACCGGCCATCGCGTTGGCGGTCATCGCGATGATCGGCAGCCGCGTGTGCCCCGCTTCCCGCTCCTCGGCGCGCCAGTGACGGGTAGCGGCATAGCCGTCCAGCACCGGCATCTGACAATCCATCAGCACCACATCCACAGCGCCCTCGCGCAGGGCAAGCAGGGCCTGTTCGCCATCGGCGGCGTTGCGCACCTCGCACTGGAACACGCGCAGCAGCTGCTCGGCCACCATCCGGTTGACCGTGTTGTCCTCCACCAGCAGCACCCGCAGGTGCAAGGGCGGCAGCGTGGGCTGCCCCTCTTCGGCATTGGCCAGCAGCGCGGCAGGGCGCACAGGCGCGGCCGGTGCAGCCAGCAACGCGTGCAGTGCGGCGTCATCGAAGTGCGCGGGTAGCTGACGCTGGCGCGGGCGTGCCGGAAGAGCATCGTCCTGCAGCCACAGGACCTGCAGCGCGTCGTCCTCGCCACGCTCGGCCAACGCCTGCTGCAGGGTCACTTCGCCGATGCGGCGCGCGCGTGCATCGACCAGCAGCCAGGCCGGAGCCGGCTGCGCCGGCCGTGGTGCCGCGCGCAGGCGCTCGACCACGGCGTTGGCCTGCGCCAGCGCATGCACCTGCAGTCCATGATGGGCCGCGATGCGCTCGATGCGCGCCTGCAGGATCGCATCGGTACTGAACAGCAGCAGCGGGGCCGGCGTGCGCGCCATTGCCGGCAGGTCGCCGGGCACCTTCAACAGCGGGATCTCGAACCAGAATGTCGCACCGTGGCCCGGCGTGGACTGCACGCCGATGCGCCCGTGCATCAGGTCGATGATGCGCTTGCAGATGGCCAGGCCCAGGCCGGTGCCGCCGTAGATGCGGGTGGTGGAGGCGTCGGCCTGGCTGAAGGACTGGAACAGGCGAGCCTGCAGGGCCGCATCGATGCCGATGCCGGTGTCGATGATCTCGAAGCGCAGCTGGTGTTGTGCAGGACCTTCGCCCAGCCGTTGCACGCGCAACTGCACCTGGCCGCGCGCGGTGAACTTGATCGCGTTGGCCAGCAGGTTGCTCAGCACCTGGCGCAGGCGCACCGGGTCGCCGCGCACCGGCAGGCGCACGGAGGGATCCAGCTGCAGGTCGAGCGACAGGCCCTTGGAATCGGCCGCGCGCTGCATCAGCTGCACGACGCCATCAAGCAGGTCGCGCAGATTGAAACTGGTGATCTCCAGTTCCAGTGCCTGCGCTTCCAGCCGCGAGTAATCGAGGATGTCGTCGACGATGCGCAGCAACTGCTGCGAGCTGGCCGACGCGGTAGCCAGCATCTGCCGCTGGTCCTCGCCCAGCGGCCCGCGCGCGATCAGCTCCAGCATCGGCAGGATGCCGTTGAGCGGCGTGCGGATCTCGTGGCTCATCGTGGCCAGGAATTCGCCCTTGGCCAGCACCGCCGCTTCGGCGGCCTGCTTGGCCTGCAGCAGCTGCTGCTCCAGCTGTCCCTGGCGCTCGGTGGTGTGGCGCAGCTGGTCACGCTCGGCGGCCAGCAGGCTGCGCTCGCGTTGCAGCTGGGCCAGTGCCCGGTTGCGCGCGCGCAGGCGCAGGCCCAACAGCAGCAGTGCGACGGCCGCAGCAAGGGCAACCAGCAGCACGCCCCACAGCGGCACGTCAGAGCACCGCGTTGTGGAAGTCGAAGTTAAGGTCGCTGCCGGCCGACTGCACCATGTTGCCCTGGATGTAATCGACCCCGCCGACCCACATTGCGGCCGCAGCCTGCGGGTCCTCGATCTGCTGGCCGATGATCTGCAACCCTGCAGCATGTGCCCGCTCGATCGCCTTGCGCAGTTCTTCGCGCGTGGCCGGGTTGGCATGGCTGCTGGAGAAGCGCGCGGCCATGCGCACGAACGACAACGGCAGCTGGCCCAGCAACGCATCAGCCTCGCCGCCGGGCTCGAACTGGCTCAGGCAGAAGCGCACGCCGGCGCCGGCCATGCGCTGGCAGAACTGCTGCAGCGGCACGGTATGGATCAGCGCGTCGGGCAGGCGCACGTCGATCACCAGCGCGCTGCCGGGCAGGTCGCGCTGCTGCAGCGATTCCAGCAGCCAATCCGCGAACGCATCGCGTTGCAGGGTGCGCAGCGACTGTGAGACGAACAGGTTCAGCGGCTGCGTTGCGTGCCGGTACAGGTCCAGCAGACCCAGCGCATGATCCATCACCTGCTGGTCGAGGTCGGCGATGCGCCCCGCGGCTTCCGCGGCGGGAATCACCTGGCCGGCTGCCAGCACCGTGCCGTCGGCCTGGCGCAGGCGCAGCAGCAGCTGGTACTGCGCGGTGTTGCCACCGGCGACAGCGACGATCGGCTGGTAGGCCAGCTCAAGTTGGCCTTCCAGCAACGCCAGGTGCTCCTGTTCGCTGATCACGTCGCGGTGTACGTGGCCGGCCACGCCGGCGCTGAGCAGGCGTGCCTGCAGGGTGGTGCGTTCGACGGCCTCCAGCGCACTGTTGGCATCCTCGAAGCCGGACGACAGCGGCGCGTAGCCGACCACGCCGCGCAGGTGCACGGATTCATCGTCGCGGATCACGAAGGCGCGCGCCGACAACTGCTCTCGCAGCGTTGCGGCGATGCCTTCCAGGCGGTCCTCGTCGGCGTTGCGTACGAGCAGCAGGAAGCTGTTGTCATTCAGGCGTGCCAACAGATGCGGGTGACCGGCTTCGGCAAGGCGCTGCCCGGCCTGCACCATCAGGCGCTCGAAGGCCGCATAGCCATAGCGCTCGCGCAGCCCCAGCGCGCTGGATACCTCCACGAACAGCACGCCGCCCGGGTCGCGGTGGGCGAGTGCGGCGTTGAGCTGCTGCAGTACGTGATGGCGCGTCGGCAACCCCGTTTCCGGATTGCTGGTGGCCGGTGCGCCGGTGGCGCCGGGCAGGGTCGCGGCCTGCGCACGTGCGCGGCGGATGCGGTTGGCCACGGCGGCGATCAGGTGGCGCGGGCGGATCGGCTTGCTCAGGTAGTCATCGGCGCCACTGTCGAGCACCTCGAACTGGCGTTCCGGGTCCGGATCGCCGCTGAGGAACACGATCGGCAGCAGCTGCAGACCGGGCTGCTGGCGGATCAGCGCGGTCAGGCGCATGCCGTCCAAGCCGGGCAGGTGCAGGTCCATCAGGATCAGGTCGGGGCGATGCTCCCTGATCGCCTGCAGCGCACCGTCGGCATCGCTGTGCACGATCGCCTGCATGCCGGCGCCGTGCAGCACGCTCTGTGCGAACAGGGCCTGGGCGCGGTCGTCCTCGACGATCAGCACGCGGTAGGGCGAATCGGAGGGCGGCGGCGCCTGGTCGTTGTTGCCAGCCTCGGCCAGCACGGCCGGGCCCGGCAGCGGCGGCGGTGCGCTGTGGATCGACGGAGCATCGGCAACGGCGCTCTGCGGCATGACCGCCACAGGTGTTGCCGGAGCGCTGGTGACCGTCTCGACGTTCCAGCGTTGCCAATGATCGGCCGGAGGGGTTTCAGCGCGTCCCGGGCGGGCGCCCGCGGGGGATTCGTTTGCGGCCATCGGTGCTCCTGGTGTTCGCGTCCATTATGCGACAAGCCCGGCGATCAACCGGTGCCGGGTTGCCGCGCACTGTCCGGTGATGCGCTGCGCGCCAGCCAGCGCACGCCCTTCCACAGGGCGCGCCACACCAGCCACACCAGCAGCGCACCGGCCAGGCTGCAGGCCAGCACCACGATCAGCGCGATCCAGGGATGCGCCAGCGCCAGTGCCAGTCCACCGATCACCACGGTGTCTTCGGCCGCAGAGGCAACCCAGTTGCTGGCCGGTTCCGGCGAGGTATTGAGCAGGGCGCGGGTGCCGGCCTTCAGGCCATGGCTTGCCAGGGCGACGCCGGCACCAGCAGCAAGCGCACCGGTGCCCAGCTGACCGTCCGGCGACAGCGTGGCAGCGGCCAGGAAGGCGCCGGCAGGCACGCGGGCGAGTGTCTGCACCAGGTCCCAGACCGAATCCACGCCGGGGATCTTGTCGGCGAAGAATTCGGTTACTGCCAGCGCTGCGGACGTGCCCAGCACCCACCACGATTCGGTGGCCTGCAGGGCCGGCGGCAGGTCGACCCAGCCGAGCAGGCCGGCCAGGCCGACGCCGAACACGGTGAGGTAGACGCGGATGCCGGCCAGCCAGGCCAGCAGGATGCCGATCACGAACAGGTGGGCTTCGGTCATGGCGGTGCTCCGGCGACGGAACTGTGCGGGGGGCCACACTATCGACGATGGCGTGCCTGAACGCCACAGACCGCGGTCGGCCACTGCGCAGGAAACCCACCCGTCCTGTCATACACTAGCCCGTCGTTTGCCACAGGGGCCGTACCGGTGTCGCCCTCGCGATGCCCCGGAAACCACCCATGACCAACCGTCCTCCCATGCGCGTGCAGGTCCGCCTGCCCGGCGCGCCGCAACCACCTGTCGACCGTCGCCGCCTGCTGGTGATCGGCGGCATCTGGCTGCTCAGCCTGGTGCTGGCGGTGCTGGGTGGCTGCTGGATGGCCACGCCGCGCGATGCCCAGGGCCAGCGCCTGCAGGCCGCCGAGAAGCGCGCCGAGACGCTGCAGGCGCAGCTGACCGAGCTGCGCCAGAAGCAGGCCACGCTGGAAGCCTCCGACCGCATCAGCCGCGCCGCCAACACCGAGGTGCAATCCTCGCTGGCCGAGCGCGATGAAGAGATCGCCGGCCTGCGTGCCGACGTCGCCTTCTATGAGCGACTGGTGGGCTCCACCAGCCAGCGCAAGGGCCTGAACACCCATTCCATCGAGTTCAGCCCGGAAGCGGCCGGCACCTGGCAGTACACCGCGGTGCTGACCCAGAACCTCAACCGTGGCGCCATCAGCCAGGGACAGATGCGTTTCACCGTGGAAGGTGTCAAGAACGGCAAGCTGGCCACGATCAGCTGGGATGATCTGCACCAGCGCAGCAAGGTACCGGGACAGGATTACTCGTTCCGGTACTTCCAGCAGCTCACCGGCAGCGTGATGCTGCCGGCTGACTTCACCCCGCAACGCGTGCGGGTGACATTGGGGAGTGGTACGGGGGGTACCACCCAGGTATTCGACTGGAAACAGGCCGGTGCGCCGGCCGCCAAAGGGGAGTAGGCAGATGTTCGGAAGCAGCAAATCCAACCGTGAAGGCCAGCTGGTGGTGGATGCCCTGATCGGCAACCAGGTGGTGATTCGTGGCGATGTGGAATTCAGTGGCGGCCTGTATGTGGAAGGTCGCATCCATGGCAAGGTGATCGCCGCCGAAGGCGCCAGTGGCGCGACCCTGACGGTCGCCGAGCATGGCGTGATCGAGGGCGAGATCCGCGCCCAGGTGGTGGTCATCAGTGGCCGCCTGGACGGCGACGTGCACGCCACCGAGAAGGTTGAGCTGACCCCGAGCGCACGGGTCAATGGCAATGTCCACTACCAGGTGGTGGAGATGAATGCGGGCGCCCAGCTGAACGGCCGCCTGATCCATGCCAGCGCCCCGATGGCGGCCCTGCCGGCCCCGGAAGGTGATGAGGCCAATGGCGGCAAGGGTGACACCGCCGCACGCCGCAAGCTGGCCGAGGCGATGGCTTGAAAGCCATCGTCGGCACCCCCATGCTGACACCATGAGCACGCTAGTCTCCCTGCCCGGCGCCACCCCGGTTGCCGCGCCCGATTACCAGTCGCTGGAGCGCCCGCTGAACTTCACCGAGTCGGCGGCCGCCAAGGTCAAATCCCTGATCCAGGAAGAGGGCAACCCCGACCTGGCCCTGCGCGTGTACATCGAAGGCGGTGGCTGTTCGGGCTTCCAGTACGGGTTCGAGTTCGACGAGAACCGTGCCGAGGACGACCTGGCGGTACAGACCAGCGGGGTGACCCTGCTGGTCGACCCGCTGAGCCTGCAGTACCTGATGGGCGCCGAGGTGGACTACACCGAGAGCCTGACCGGTGCCCAGTTCGTGATCCGCAACCCGAACGCGAAGACCACCTGCGGCTGCGGCAGCAGCTTCAGCATGTAAAAACCCTGTGGCCGGCAGGTGCCAACGAGGGTTGGCACCTCAGTAGATTCACGCCACGCGTGGATGCTGTGCCTGCACGCCCACACCGGCAGATTGCGCACAGCGCCGACCTTGCCACCCGCATCGATTGGCGGCACGCTTGCCGGATGCCCAATACTCCTTCGCCGCTTTCCGGTTTCGCCTTCGTCGGCGAACCGCTGGAGCGCGCCGATGCCCTGCGCGAAGATGCCGATGCACTGGCGCGCTTGTGGCCGGGTGCGCGCATTCTCGTGCTGGATCAGGACGGCAGCGCCTTTACCGGCGATGACGATCAGCCCCTGGCGCTGACCGGCGCCGACATCGGTGGTGGTCCCGGTGCCGCGATCTTCCTCGGCCTGCGTGGCGAGCAGGCCTGGTTCTCGGTCGAAGCCAGCAACGTCACCGTCACCGCTCCGCGCCGCCTCGACCTGCGCCAGGCTGCACTGCTGTGGTCGATGGCCGATGCGACCGCCTTCAGCTATGCCCGCGGCATGTCCTACTGGCATTCGCGCACCCGTTTCTGCGGCGTGTGCGGCGGTGCCGTGGCGTTTGCCCGCGGCGGCTTCGTCGGTCGTTGCGCGCAGTGTTCCACCGAACACTACCCGCGTGTCGATCCTGCCGTGATCGTCGCCGTGGAGAACCAGGGCCGCCTGCTGCTGGGCCGCCAGTCGAACTGGGCACCGCGGCGTTACTCGGTGCTGGCCGGCTTCGTCGAGCCCGGCGAGACCTTCGAACAGACCGTGGTGCGCGAAGTGCACGAGGAGAGCAAGGTGCGGGTGATCGCGTGCCAGTACCTCGGCTCGCAGCCGTGGCCGTTCCCGGGCGCGCTGATGGTCGGTTTCCGTGCCCAGGCGCAGGACGACCTGCCGACCGTGGACGGTGAGCTGGAAGACGCGCGCTGGTTCAGTGCCGACGAGGTGGGCGCGGCGCTGGCACGCGATGTGGAGGACGATGGCCAGGGCATCCGCCTGTCGCCGCCGATCTCGATTTCGCGCGGCCTGATTGAACACTGGTACCGGCAGCAGAAGGGCTGAGCCCGGCCGGTTGCGGCGCCTGTATTGCCGCCACCTGAACACGGCCCGGGTTACAGTGCCGGTCACCGCGGACGGCGTCGCTGCGACAGGTAAGGTAGCGACGCCGAGCGTTCTGTTTCGTAGGGAGACCTGCCATGTTCACCACTCTGGCCGCCGTGCTGGTGGCACTGGCCCTGGGCCATGTAGCCCCGGCCGCTGCCGCCTCGCTGCGCCGTTTCGACGGCTTCCGGCGCTGGCTGGGCTGGCTGGATGCGCGCGGTGGCAAGGCCTGGCAGGGACCGGCAGGCGTGGCGCTGGCGCTGCTGCCGCCGCTGCTGCTGATGGCGCTGTTGGCCTGGCTGCTGCGTGGGGTGCTGTACGGTCTGCCGTCGCTGCTGCTGGGCGTGGCGGTGCTGGCCTGGTGCTGGGGACCGCGCGACCTGGACCGCGATATCGAAGCGATCATCGACGCCGACGATGCAGCGACGCGGCAGGCGGCGCTACGCAACCTGCAGGCCGCCGGTGGCAGCCTGCGCGAGGATGTGCCGTCACTGGTGGAAGCAACGGTGTTCAACGCGCTGCGGCGCTGGTTCGCGGTGCTGTTCTGGTTCCTGCTGCTCGGCCCGGCCGGTGCGCTGGGCTATCGCCTGTTGGCATTGATGGCTGAAAGCCCGATGCGCGCACGCGTGCCGGTGGAGCCGCTGGCGCTGGCGCAGCGCCTGCTGGGCTGGATCGAGTGGCCGGTGGCGCAGCTGATGGCGTTTTCCATGGCACTGGTGGGCAACTTCGATACGGCGTGGAAGGCCTGGCGCCAGGCCCATGGCGAACGCCTGGCCGGTGGCATCGGTTTTCTCGGTGCGGTGGCGCGGGCCAGCGTCAATGCCGAGCTGCGCGAGGATGCGCACGATTACACCGAGGCGGGATTGTTGCCGGTATGGCAGCGGTTGCCGGACCTGCGTGATGCGATGAGCCTGGTGTGGCGGATGCTGCTGCTGTGGCTGGCGATCCTCGCCCTGCTGGTGATTGCAGGCTGGGTGACGTAGTTGTATTGCAGGGCTTGCAGCCCTGCACCTGCAGAGGCCAAAGCCAAAGCGGCTCTGTGTTGCTGAGGGTTGGGCGGGGCGGTGTGGGGCTGCAGGGCACGCCGTAAACCCGTCCCTGGGGGCTCGATGGCGCCATCCATGGCGCCAACGGTCCTGCAGCCCCACACCGCCCCACCCCCGACAGTTTCCCGGCGGCTGTTGGTAGGTGTCGACCTTGGTCGACACGGTAGATCCACGCCATGCGTGGATGCAGAGCGAAGCGATCCGCTTGCGCTTTTGATCTTTTTTTCTTTTCCGTGGTGGACGCACACGGAAACTGTCCGTGGCCGGGTGGGTGGGCTGCGCAGGGGCGTGAGCCGCATGGATGCGGCGACCGAGCTTACATGGACGTACTTGCAGCGCCCCCTGCGCAGCCGACCCACCCGGCCAACCCCAAGGCTTCTACCTTCAAACGCCGCCCACCACGAGGGGCTGCGCCGTTGGCTGGAAACCTAGATCGGTGCCAGTGCAGTGAACGGTGCCCACGGCAGGTTGCGCAGCAGCGCATACCCGGGCAGCACCCAGAGCCAGAACACGGGATTGGCCAGCACCCGCATCAGCGGATCGAGCACGCGTGGGCGGATGCCGGCGATGTTCAGCAGCATCAGCAACAGGAACGGCAGGCTGATGACCAGCAGCGGGTTCATCGCCATCGCGCCGGGCAGGTCGAAGTGGACCAGGGAATACAGGCAGCGCGTGCTGCCACAGCCCGGGCAGTACAGGCCGGTCAGCGCGTACAGCGGGCAGCTCGGCAGGGGATTGCCGGCGACATACGGATTGACGTTGCGCAGCACCACCGTGGCACCCACGGCCAGGCCGGCGGATACCAGCAGCGGTGCCCAGCGGGCGAGTCGGGAACGAGCGGGAAGCGCGGACATGCAACAACGGATCCGGCGCAGGCGCCGGATCCGTCCAGGCGTATCAGTAGCCGCTGTTGCTCATCGCGCCCATGCCGCCGAGCACAACGAAGAACAGCACGTACAGCACGACCACGACGACCCAGGCGATGGCGGACCAGATGGCCCACTTCTTGGCCTTGGCGGCCGAATCCTGGGCGCCGGCGATGTCGCCAGCGGCCAGCTTGCCGTTGACCTGGGCGGCGTAGACGATCGACACGATGCCGGCCGGCAGGCAGCAGAACAGGGTGGTCAGGATCGCCCAGACCAGGTTGTTCGGGACCTGCGGAGTAGCGGTATTCATGGGTTCAAGCTCCTTGATGGGTGGTGGTGGTGAATCATTGGTCGGAAAGAGCGCCCAGTACGGCCAAGCCGCCGAACAGCCCGAACCACAACAGCAACAGGACCGGCAGGGCCACGGCCGAAGCCACCGCCCACCAGCCCGCCTTGCGCGACGCGCTGTAGGCTCCCGGAAGATCGCCGGCCGCGCGGCGGCCATCGACCTGGGAGGCATAGGCGATCGACACCACGCCCAACGGCAGGCAGCAGAACAGCGTCGTCAGGATCGCCCAGACCAGATGGTTGGGGATGTAGACCGGACGGCTGAGCGGTGGTGGTTGATTCAAAGCAAGACTCCATTCCTTGGTGGCCAGCCCTGATGTATCGGCCGGACCTCCCCCCTGTGGGTGCGTAATCTACCGCAACCGACGTTGCATGTATGCGTTTACAGTCACGACATGCCGCGTACGTCACCGGACGGTGACCTACGCGGGGGAGGCTGCCGGACCCGCCTGGCGGGCCGATTTCGTCAGGCGTGATCGCCGCGCAGGGCCCGCACCTGGGCCTCCAGCACCGGGGCGCTGGTGCTGTGGCCATCCACGGCCGGTGCCGCCACCACCTCGACGGTGGCGCGGAAACGGCGCGGCACGCGCATGCGGCCAAGGCGGCTGTCGCGGCGGCTCCACATGCTGGACCACATGCCGCGCAGCGCCATCGGCACCACCGGCACCGGCCGCCGTTCGAGGATCTTCTCGACACCGGACTTGAACGGTGCCATCGCACCATCCTTGGTCAGCGCGCCTTCCGGGAAGATGCAGACCAGCTCGCCTTCGGCCAGCGCGGCGTCGATCTCGTCGAACGCGCGCTGCATCAGCGCCGGGTCTTCGCGTGCACCGGCGATCGGGATCGCCTTGGCGGTACGGAAGATCCAGCGCATCACCGGGATGTTGAAGATCCTGTAGTACATGACGAAGCGCACCGGGCGCGGAATCGTCGCCGACAGGATCAGTGCGTCCATATAGCTGACGTGGTTGCAGACCAGCAACGCGGCGCCCTCGTCGGGCACGTTGGCCTCGATGCCGTGTGGGCGCAGCCGGTACAGCGTGCGCACCATCAGCCAGCTGAGGAAGCGCATCAGGAATTCGGGGACGATGGTGAAGATGTAGATCGCCACCAGGGCATTGGCGATGGCCAGCGCCAGGAACTGCTGCGGAATGGTCCAGTGCAGCAGCTTGTGCGCGGCCAGCGACAGCAGGGCTGCGCCGACGATGAAGCCGGAATTCTGGATGTTCAGCGCGGCGAACACGCGCGACATCTGCGCCTTCGGCGTGCGGCTCTGGATCAGCGCGAACAGCGGCACTACGAAGATGCCGGTGAACAGGCCGATGCCGATCAGGTCGATGACGATGCGGATGCTGCCCGGCTGCTGCAGGAAGGCGCCGATGGTCAGTCCGTGCACGGTCGCTTCGCCACTGCGCGCGAAGTACAGGTCGAGCAGGAACGCGGTCATGCCGAACGCGCCCAACGGGACAAGGCCGATTTCCACCGTGCGCGCCGACAGCTTCTCGCACAGCAGCGAGCCAACGCCGGTGCCGACCGAGAACAGGGCCAGGGCGAACAGATACAGCTTGGGTTCGCCGCCGAGGTTGGCCAACGCGTAATTGGGCAGCTGCGATGTCAGCACGGTACCGACGAACCAGAACCAGGATACCCCGAGGATGGCGTTGCGCACCGCCTTCTGCTGCCGTGCCATGCGCAGCACGACCCGCGACTCCGGCAAGGGGTTCCAGTTGATTTTCAGGTTCGGATCGCCGGCGTCGACCTTGGGAATCAGGCGCGCCGCGATGTTGCCGCAGATGGCCAGAGCGATCACCGCTGTGGCTGCCACGATCGGACCGTGGCTGCCCGCAAGCAGGAACACAGAGCCGCCGATGATCATGCCGGACAGGATCGAGATCGAAGTACCCATCTCGACCAGGCCGTTGCCGCCCGTCAGTTCCTCGGGTTTCAGCACCGAGGGCAGTACCGAGTACTTTACCGGGCCGAACAGGGTCGACTGCATGCCGGTACAGAACAGCGCGACCAGCAGGAACGGCAGGTTCTCGGTGATGAAACCGACAGCCGCCATCGACATGATCACGATCTCCATGCTGGTGGTGATCACGATCAGCCGCGATTTTTCCAGTTTGTCGGCGATCTGCCCGGCCAGCGCCGAGAACAGGAAGTACGGCAGGATGAAGATGGCTGGCGCCAGCGTGGTGTAAAGCGAACGCTGCTCCTCCGAAACGCCCAGATAGAACAACAGGCCGATGATCGCCTGCCGGTACACATTGTCGTTGAACGCTCCGAGCGCCTGGACGACGAAGAACGGCAGGAAACGGCGCTGGCGCAGCAGGGCGAACTGGTTGTGACCGGACATGGAGCCTCCTTGACCGGCGCAGCCTAGCATTCCTGCCTATCCGCTGTGGGTGCGGACCTGTGGGTGCGGACCGTTGGTCCGCACACGTTGAAAGGTCTCAGACGATATCGTCGACCACGCCGCCATCCACCCGTAGTGCCGCACCGGAGGTGGCGGAAGCCTGCGGCGAGGCCAGGTACACCACCATGTTGGCCACTTCCTCGACCGTGGCGGTGCGCTGGATCACCGAAGACGGCCGGTGCGTCATCACGAACTCGCGGCCGATCTGCTCCAGTGGCTTGCCGCTGCGCTGGCGTTCATCTTCGAACATCGCCGCGAAGCCGTCGGACAGGGTCGGGCCGGGCAGCACTGCGTTGACGGTGACGCCGCTGCCGGCCACACGCTTGGCCAGGCCGCGCGACAGCGACAGCTGCGCGGTCTTGCTGACACCGTAGTGGATCATGTCGGCCGGAATGTTGCGTGCCGATTCGGAGGAGATGAACAGCACGCGACCCCAGCCGGCATCGACCATCGCCGGCAGCAGTGCCCGCGACAGGCGCACGCCGGACATCACATTGGTCTGCCAGTAGCGTTCCCAGGTTGCGTCCTCGGTCTCGAAGAAGTCCTCGGGGCCGAAAATGCCGGCGTTGTTGACCAGGATGTCGACCTTGGGCAGGCCTGCCAGCAGCGTGTCGACGCCGGCCGCATCGGAGAGGTCGGCGGCCACGCCGAGCACGTCGGCACCCGGAACGGCGGCGAGCAGGCGCTGGCGGGCGCGTTCGACGCTGTCGGTGCTGCGGCCGTTGAGAATGATCCGCGCACCCGCGGTGGCCAGGCCCTGGGCGATGGCCAGGCCGATGCCGGCGGTGGAGGCGGTGACCAGCGCGGTGCGGCCACTGAGTTCGATTTTCATGACGATGATCCGGAGCGGGGGATTGCCCAGTATTCGCGTGGTGGCGTGATCGAACTGCAGCGCCAGGCGCAACGCGCCGTTGCACACGGCGCAGTAGATCCACGCCATGCGTGGATGAAATGCCTGATTCAGCGGTGAGGGATCAGGCCAGGCTGGTCACCGCCTCATTCGCCGCTGCCCGCACCTTCGGCAGCATCCGCAGCACCAGTGCCATCTGCGTACGGATCAGCTGCAGCTTCGGCGGCATCACCTCGTCGATCTGCTCCAGCTCGGCGGCCACCGCGCGGTCCGCATCATTGTCCTCTTCCGCGACCGGTTGCCGAGCGGTCAGGGCCGTCGCCAGCTGCTGCAGCGCCTTGCGCACGCGCTCACCGGCAGCCAGCGCCAGCGGATCGCCGGCGTAGCTGTCCACCTGGTCGCGGTGCGCACCCAGCGCCGACAGGTGCCCGAGCAGTGTGTTGGACAACGCCAGGAAATGGAAACCGGCATCCAGGTTGCGGCGCACGTGGCCCGGCTCGCGCAGCATGTTCGACAGCGCGGTGGACAGCGCGGCGTCGGCGTTGTGCATGTCGCGGCGGGCGATGCGGTAGGCCAGATCGTCACGCATGCCGCTGCGGTACTGGCCCAGCACCGAATCCAGGTAGCGCGCGGCGGTGTCCAGCACGCGCGCCAGCACGAGGTGCAGCTGGCGGCCCTGCCAGTCGGGCAGGATCAGGAACGCGGCGGCGGCGGCGATCGCGCAGCCCAGCAGCGTATCGACCATGCGCGGCACGATCAGCACGAAGCCATCGCCGATCAGGTTGAAGCAGGTCAGGGCCATCACCGTGATCGCCGCCGATGCCACCAGGTAGCGGTCGGTGCGGGTGAAGAAGAACAACAGTGCCGACAGCAGCGCGATCAGCAGCTGCACGTGCAGCTGCGGGAACAGCTGCAGCAGCGCCCAGGTCAGTACCAGGCCGGCCACGGTGCCGACGATGCGTTGTGCAAGGCGCTGGCGGGTCGCGCCGAAGTTGGGGCGGCACACGAACACGATGGTCAGCAGCACCCACGAGCCGTTCTGGGCGTTGAACAGCCGAATCGCCGCGAAGCCGGCGATCAGGGCCAATGCCATGCGCAGGCCGTGGCGGAACAGGACCGAGCCGGGCGTGAGCTGCTGGCGCACGCGCACGCCCATCTCGCGCAGGGTGTGCGGGTTGCTGTCGCGCAGGCGGGTATCGACGTTGTCCAGGCTGGCCTCGGAACGCTCCGCATCCAGCAGGCGGCGCTCGATGCTGCGCAGGTTGTGCACCAGCAGATCCAGCGAGCCAAGCAGTCGCTGCCACTGCGGTCGCTGCTGGTCGCGCAGATAGGCCAGCGCATCGGCCAGGTCGCGCCCGGCCTGCTGGTTGCTTTCGCCATACACGAACGGACGGCGCAGGCGGATCGCCTCACCCAGCCGTGCGCAGGCCTGCCCCTGCAGGTCGAGCAGGCGCTGGCAGCGGTACAGCACATCGCTGTGGAAGAAGGCATCGACCAGCGCGCCGTACGGGTAATGCGAGGAGCTGGCGCGCTCGTGGAAATCCTGTGCCATGTAGTAGAGGCGCAGGTACAGGCCGGAGTTCACGCCGGGCCGTCCGGAACGGCCGAAGCGGGCCAGGATCGCGGTCTTGGCTTCATTCAATGCACCGACCACGCGCCGGTTCTGTTCGGCCAGGTCGAGCTGGCGACGCTGCAGGTCGGCCTCGCGCACCGGCTCAAACAGTGTTGCCTTCAACTGCAGGTAGCGGCCCAGTTCAACGTACAGTCGCGCCACGCGTTCGCGTACCGGACGGTTGGCGAACAGTGCGGTCCACAGGATCGACAGCAGGCCGTACCAGACCGCACCGGCCAGCAGGTGACTGACCGCGTCCAGCGCGCTGTGCAGGTCGCTGGCGCCATGCTGCTCCAGCCCGATCATGGTGTAGATCGCCAGCGTTACCGTGGCCTGGGCGATGGACGCGTAGCGCTCGCCGAGCGCACCCAGCAGGGTCAACCCGAAGGTGGACAGCGCCAGCGCGCCGATGAAGATCCACGGCCAGGGGAACAGCCAGATCACCGAGGCGGCGGCGAGGCAGAAGCACAGCAGCGACAGCAGTACCGCCTTGGTACGGCCCCACCAGTTGTCATCGGTCTCGGCGATGGCGCTGGCGATGATGCCGAGGAACACGCCGGGCAGGGCGGTGAGCGCATCCATCTGCCAGCACACGGCAAGCGCTGCGGTCAGGGCGATGAACACCCGAAGGCCATAACTGGCCTTTTCGTGGGCCCACAGGCGGCTGAGGCGGGATTCGCGGGCGGACATGCAGGCTCGGTGGAAGGGGCTTCCACCATTATTGCGGGTGCGGGGTGAAGGGGACAGCCCGCGAAGGAATACCCGGTAGTGCCGGCCGCTGGCCGGCTTTCATGCGCCCGGACGGGGAGTAGAGAAACCGGCCACCCGCCCGCACTAACGGTGTGCCGGGCAATAA
>NZ_JBJNRH010000004.1:101758-222037 GCF_045809185.1 Nocardiopsis yanglingensis
GGGGGCGGCGCGGGGGGGGGCGGCCTCCCCGCCCCCCGGGGGTGCCGGCCCCCCCCCGCCCCCCCCCCGGCTCTACCGGTTTGCCGGGCATTACATGTCGAACCGCACGCTCACAGCGAACGTGCGCGGCAGGCCGGCGCCGGCGTTGGACCAGTACTTCCGGTTGGCCAGGTTCTCGACGCTGGCACGCAGGGTCACCGGATGGCCGGACGCCAGCAGGCGATAGCCGATGCCTGCGTTGACCAGCGTGTAGTCAGGCAGCTTCAGGGTGTTGTCGGCGTCATACCAGACATCGCCGTAGTAGCGCACGGCGGCGTAGGTCTCCAGTCCATCCACCCATGGCAGCTGGTAGGTGGCATGCAGTACCCCGCTCCAGCGCGCAGCACCGGCGGTACGGTTACCTTCCTGTGCGGCGCTGCCCGGGGACAGCTTGTCGTAGGTCGGGTCCAGCCAGGTGACGCCGCCACCGATGCTCAGTGCATCGTTGAGGTGCAGGTCGGCACTGGCTTCGATGCCTTCGTACAGCGTGATGCCGTCCTGTACCAGACGCTTGCCGGCAGGTGTGAGTTCATCAATGTTGGCGCCACGCTCCAGCCGGAACGCCGCCAGGTTGGCATTCCAGCGTGCTGCCTCGACCTTCGCGCCGATCTCGTACTGCTTGCTGATGGTCGGGTCGAGAACGTCGCCGGCGTTGATATAGCTGTTGCCTACGCGGCTGCCTGCTTCCAGCGATTCGATGTAGCTGGCATACAGCGTGACCGCCTCGCTGGGCTTGAACATCACCGCGTAGGTCGGTGTGACCGGGTAGGTGTGGTATCGCCCCTTGGTTTCGAAGTCGTTGTAGCGCCAACCCGCCAGTACCGACCAGCCGCTGCCGAGATCGACGGTATCGCTTGCGAACACCGCCTGCTGCACGGTCTCATCGCCGCGGGTCACTACCCGCGAACCGACGGCGTCATGGCGGATGGCGTGGCGCTGGTACAGGTTGGCGCGGCCGATCAGGTTCCATTCGTAGGGGCGGTCCCAGCCCAGCCCGGTCTGGTGACTGATGCCCGCCACCACCCGATGTTGCAGGGGGCCAGTGCGGAAGCTGCCCTGCAGCATCGCCTGCGCCAGCTTCCACTCGCTCTTGCCACCCAGTTCGTAGACGTTGACGTCGTAGTCGCCGTTGAGATCGTCGATGTAAGCGAAGATCTTGTTGACGTCATTCCACGAGGTGGTGACGCCGTAACTCAGGCTGGCTTTCCAGTCGCTGTTGATCTGCCAGTTCAAGCCGGTCGACAGCAGGCTGGAGCGTGTGTCGTAGTAGGTGCCGGGCACGCTGTTGTCGGTATCCCCGGCGATCGGCCGCGGCAACGAGGTCAGGCCACGGAAGTAGTACTGCGGCGATTCTTCGCGCAGGTCGCGTGACTGGAACACACCGTCGAAGATCCAGGTCAGTACATCGCTCAGGCGCGCATCCAGCGACAGTGCGCCAACCTTGCGATCGACGTGCCCACCATTGAAGGTCTCGCCCTTTTCCTGGAAGGCATTGAAGCGGTAGCCGAACATCTGCTCGTTGCCGAAGCGGCCGCCAACGTCGATGCCGCCGCTGACGATGCCCTGTTCGCGCCAGCCCAGCTGGGCGGAGAAAGTGGGCGTGTCCGTCGGCTTCTTGGTGATGTAGTTGACGATGCCGCCGGGGGTGCCGAAGCCATACAGGAATCCGCCCGGGCCTTTCAGCAGATCGACCTGTTCCATCACTTCCAGCGGCCATTCGGTACCCCAGGAAGAGACCTGCAGGCCATTGACCCGGTAGCTGTCGTAGTTCAGCTCCAGACCGCGGTTGCGGATGGGCGAGCTCCAGCCACTGGCATAGGCGCTGACCTGGGTGCTGACCGAGGGGTCGAGCAGGAAGGCTTCGCCCAGCGAGACCACCTGGCGCTGCTCGATCTGCTCGCGGCCAACAGCGGTGATCGCGAATGGAGTGTCGCGCAGGGCGCGGTCGCCCAGTGCGCCGGCGTCGGTATGGGTGCGTTCGGCGGTGACCTTCACCGCATCCAGATCGGTGGCGTTACGGCTGACGGCCGGCGCTTCGGCATGGGCAGCGCAGGCGGCGGACAGGGCGACGGCCAGCAGGGCCAGGCGGGGGAGACGGGAAGGCTGCATTGATGGTGGTCCTCGACGGACGGCCACAGGCCATCCGCCCACGGGTGGGGGAAGGGGCGGTGGCTGGGATCACGCAGGCTGGCCGGAGATGGCAGCGGGGCGCCGCGAAGGGGCGCAGGACCATGGCTGGATGAGAATTGTTCTCTTTTCGTTACGGCGCGTCAAACCCGGAGGCGTGCGGACCAACGGCCCGCACCCACCATCCGCTCCCACGGTAGTGCCGGCCGCTGGCCGGCAGATTGGCTGTACGGAGGCAGCCGGCCAGCGGCCGGCTCTACCAGTAGATCCACGCCATGCGTGGATACGCGTTCCTACGCCCGCTGCGCGCGCTTGAGCAGCTTCGCTTCGCGCTTGCGTGCGCGACGTGCCCGCCAGCGCTCGGCCAGGCAGGAGAAGATCACGTACAGCGCCGGTGTGCTGAGCAGGGTCAGGCTCTGCGAGAACAGCAGGCCGCCGATCATCGCGATGCCCAGCGGGCGGCGCAGCTCCGACCCTTCACCCAGGCCGATCGCCAGCGGCACGGCCGCCAGGATCGCCACCATGGTGGTCATCATGATCGGGCGGAAGCGCACGATGCTGGCCTCGCGTGCCGCTTCGCGCGGTGCCAGCCCGTGTTCGCGCTGCGCCACCAGCGCGAAGTCGATCATCATGATCGCGTTCTTCTTGACGATGCCGATCAACAGCACCAGCGCGATCATCGAGATCACCGACAGCTCGGTGTTGGTGCCGAACAAGGCCAGCAGCGCGCCCACACCTGCTGCCGGCAGTGTGGACAGGATGGTGACCGGATGGATCAGGCTCTCGTACAGCATGCCCAGCACCAGGTACACGGTCAGGATCGCTGCCAGCACCAGGATCAGCATGTCGCTGGGATCGGAGTTGAACCCGAAACCCGCATCATCGGCCAGGCGGATGTCGCCCGGCATGCGCATGCCGGCCACCGTCGCGTCGATGATTGCCTTGGCCTCACCCATGCTCACGTTCGGAGCAAGGTTGTAGCTGAGGTCCATCGTCGTGTACTGGTTTTCGTGGGTGATCTGAGACGGTGCCAGCCCCGGGACCTGGGTGGCCACCGCGGTGATCGGCACCATGTCGCCGTTGCGCGCACGCACGTACACCTCATCCAGCGCCGCCGGTGTGGCGGTCTGCGAGGGCAGGGCGTTCACCACCACGCTGTACTGGTTGATGTCGGAGTAGATGGTGGAGATCTGGCGCTGGCCGAATGCACCGTACAGCGCGCCGTCGATGGCGCCCACGGTGATGCCCAGGCGCGCGGCCTTGGCACGGTCGATCTGGATGTTCTGGCGCAGGCCGGCATTGTCCACGTCGGTGCCGACGTCGCGCAGCTTCGGGTTCTTCTTCAGTTCCGCCTGCAGCTTGGGCAGCCATTCCTGCAGTGCGGCCAGGTCGTTGCCCTGCAGCGAAATGCGGTACTGCGCGCCCTGGCTGGAACCGCCGCCATCGTTGCTGGGCAGGTCCTGGATCGCGCGCAGGCGCAGCTGCAGGTCGGGGTAGCGGTCGGCCTTGGCACTGAGGCGAGCCAACGCATGCGCGGTGGTTTCGCGGCGGCCGTCGCTGCGCGACTTCAGCTCGATGTTGAACTGTGCGCTGGAGCCCTGGCGGCCGCTGCCCAGGCGCACGCCCACGGTCTTCACCGCCGGGTCGGCCATCAGCATGTCGGTGATGCGGCGCTGGCGGACGACCATGTCCTCGAAGGACACCGTAGCACTGGAGTTGGCGCGGCCCCAGATCAGGCCGGTGTCCTGCGGCGGGAACGCACCCTTCTTCACCGCCCCGAACAGGAACACGGTGACGCCGATCAGGATCAACGGGGTCAGCGACATCAGCAGCGCGTGGCGCAGCGAGAAGTCCAGGAACACGGTGTAGATGCGCAGCATGCGCTCGTGGCCGGCGTCCAGCCAGCGGCCGAAGCGCGACGGCGGCGCGCTGTGGTCATGCGCGCTGAGGAAGCGGCTGCACAGCGCCGGGGTCAGCGTCAGCGAGACGATCATCGAGACCACGATGGCCGCGACCAGGGTGACGGTGAACTCGCGGAAGAATGCGCCCATCATGCCGCTGGCGAACAGCAGCGGGATGAACACCGCCACCAGCGAGGCGGTGATCGAGACGATGGTGAAGCCGATCTCGCGGGCGCCGGTCAGCGCCGCCTGCATGCGCGGCATGCCCTCGTCGAGGTGACGCATGATGTTCTCGATCACCACGATCGCATCGTCGACCACGAAGCCGATCGCGATCACCAGCGCCAGCAGGCTCAGGTTGTTCAGGGTGAAGCCCATCACGTACATCACCAGCGCGGCACCGGCCAGCGACAGCGGCACGGTCACCGCAGCGATCAGCGTCGGTGCCAGCCGGCGCAGGAACAGCGCCATGGTCAGCACCACCATCGCCAGGCTGATCAGCAGGGTGATCTGCACTTCATGCAGCGACGAACGGATGGTCGGCGTACGGTCGAAGTACGGCGTCATCGTGGTGCCCGGCTGCAGGTAGTCACGCAGGGTCGGGATCTGCGCCTTGACCCGGTCCACGGTCTCCACGATGTTGGCGCCGGCGCGGGTGAACACGTACATCACCACCGCCGGTTTGTGGTCGAACCACGCCGCCTGGTAGGCGTCCTGCTGGCCGTCGTAGACATTGGCGATGTCCTTCAGGCGGATCACCCGGCCATCGCCCTGGGTCTTGACCACCAGGTCGGCGAAGTCGGCGGCACGCGCCACCGAGTCGTTGGCGATGATCGCAGTGGTGGTGTTGCCATCGCTGAGGAAGCCGGTGGGCGAGGTCACGTTGGCAGCGCGCACGGCGTTGCGCAGGTCATCGGCGGTCAGGCCCAGCGCGTTCATCAGGCGCAGGTTGACGTCCACGCGCACCGCTGGCGTCGACGCACCGGCGATATCGACCGAGGCGACGCCGCTGATCTGGCGGATGCGCTGCGCCAGCAGCGAATCGGCGACGTTGTACAGCTCGTCGGCCGACTGCGTCTGCGAGGTCAACGCGATGGCGATCACCGGGTCGTCGTTCGGGTTCGCCTTCTGGTACATCGGCGAGCCCATGCCCGAGGGCAGGTCGGCCTGTGCCGAGTTGATCGCGGTCTGTACGTCCAGTGCCGCCGAATCGATGTTGTGGCCGCTCTGGAAGATCATGAACACCAGCGAGCTGCCTTCCGAGCTCGACGAGCGCATGCGGTCGATGCCCGGCAGCTGGCCGAGATGGCGTTCCAGCGGCGCGGTGACCGTGGATGCCATGGTCGCTGCGTCCGCGCCGGACTGGCTGGCGTGCACGAAGATCACCGGGATCTCGATGTTCGGCAGTGCCGACACGCCCAGCCGCAGGTAGCAGATCAGGCCGACCATGAACAGGCCGATGGCCAGCAGCGCGGTGCCGATCGGGCGGCGGATGAAGGGGCCGGACAGGTTCATCGTGCGGCCCCCCGCAGCAGCGGGGCGTGGATCATGCCTGCGGCTCCTGCAGCGAACCGTCGCGCAGTGCGCGCTGTTCGCGGCGACGGGCAAGCCACTCGGAGAAGCGCTCCATGTACAGGTAGATCACCGGCGTGGTGTACAGCGTCACCAGCTGCGACAGCAGCAGGCCGCCGACGATGGCGATGCCCAGCGGGCGGCGCAGTTCCGAGCCGATGCCGGTACCCAGTGCCAGCGGCAGCGCGCCGAGCATGGCCGCGGCGGTGGTCATCATGATCGGGCGGAAACGCAGCAGGCAGGCGCGGCGGATCGCTTCATGCGCGTTGGCACCGGCGCGGCGCGCTTCGATCGCGAAGTCGACCATCATGATGCCGTTCTTCTTGACGATGCCGATCAGCAGCACGATGCCGACGATGCCGTCCACCGACAGGCTCAGCCCGCACAGCATCAGCGCCAGCAGCGCGCCGACACCGGCCGGCGGCAGCGTGGAGATGATCGTGATCGGGTGGATGTAGCTCTCGTAGAGCACGCCCAGCACGATGTAGATCACCACCAGCGAGGCCAGCAGCAGCCACACCACATCGGTCTGGCTGCCGGTGAACTCGGCGGCCTTGCCGATGAACTCGGCGTGCAGGTGGGTGGGCATGTCCAGGCTGTCCTTGGTCTCCTGGATCGCACGCACGGCTTCGGACAGCGAATAGCCCGGCGCCACGTTGAACGAGACCGTCACCGCCGGCAGCTGCTGCTGATGGCTGACCAGCAGCGGCGCACTGCTGACCTTGCCTTCGGCCAGCGCCGACAGCGGGATGATGTTGCCGGCGCCAACGGTGATGCCGGTGTTCTGCGCACCGATGCCGGTAGCGGTCGACGAGTTCGACGAGGTGACCTGGCCGAAGCTGGTGGCATTGGTGCCGGTCAGTGCGCCTGCACCGTTGGACGCCACCGCCAGCTGTTCCATCAGCGCTGTGCTGGTGCGGAACTCCGGTGCCACTTCCAGCACCACGCGGTACTGGTTGAGCTCGGTGAAGATGGTGGAGATCTGGCGCTGGCCGAACGCATCGTAGAGTGTGTCGTCGATGGTCTGCATCGGCACGCCCAGCACGCTGGCCTTGTCGCGGTCGATGTTCAGCTCAAGCGCACGGCCCTGGTTGGACAGGTTGTTGTCCACGTCGGCCAGTTCCGGGCGCTTGCGCAGCGCTTCGGTCAGGCGCGTGGCCTGGGTCGCCACCGTTGCCGAATCCACGTCCGACAGCGAGTACTGGTACTCGGTGGCGGCCACGCGGGTATCCAGGGTCACGTCCTGCACCGGCTTCAGGTACAGCGCCACGCCCGGAATGCCGGCCACCGCCTTCTGCAGGCGCGGCAGGATCTCGTCCAGGCCATCGCGTTGGCTGCGCTCCTTCAGCACGATCGACAGCTGGCCCTGGTTGAGCGTGGGGTTCATGCTGCCGGCACCGATGAAGGCCGACACGCCGGTCACATCCGGATCGTGCCGCAGTGCCTCGGCCACCTGCTTGGTGCGCTGCTCCATCTGCGGGAAGGCGATGTTCTGATCGGCCTGCACCACGCCGGTGATCAGGCCGGTGTCCTGTTCGGGCAGCAGGCCCTTGGGAATCAGCACGTACAGCAGCACGGTCAGCACCAGTGCGGCGCCGGCCACGGCCAAGGTCAGGCGCTGGTGGCCCAGCACCCAGTCCAGGCTGTGCTCGTACAGGCCCACGGTGCGCGTCCACAGGTTCTGCTTGCCGGCCGCCGCTGCGCGCTCATGCGCGTCCTCGCCCTCGGGCAGGGCGTCGGGCTTGAGCAGGTAGGCGCACATCATCGGGGTCAGCGTCAGCGAGATCAGCATCGACAGCACGACCGCGATGCTCAGCACCCAGGCGAACTCATGGAACAGGCGGCCGGTGACGCCGGGCATCAGCAACAGCGGCAGGAACACCGCCACCAGCGACACGGTCAGCGACAGCACGGTGAAGCCGATCTGGCGTGCACCGATCTCAGCCGCTTCCTTGCCACTCTTGCCCTGCTCGATGTAACGCACGATGTTCTCGATCATCACGATCGCATCGTCGACCACGAAGCCGGTGGCCACCACCAGTGCCATCAGCGACAGGTTGTCCAGCGACATACCGGCGAAGGCCATCACCGCGAAGGTGCCCGCCAGTGACAAAGGCACCGCCACCGACGGGATGATCGTGGCCCACAATCGGCGCAGGAACACGAAGATCACCGCCACCACCAGGCCGATGGTCAGGATCAGGGTGAACTGCACTTCATGCACCGAGGCGCGGATGGTCTCGGTGCGGTCGTTGAAGATTTCCAGGTGCACGTCGGCCGGCAGCACGCCCTGCAGCTGCGGCAGGATCGCGCGGATGCGCTCGACGGTCTGCACGATGTTGGCACCGGGCTGGCGGCGCACTTCCAGCAGTACCGCCGGCTTGCCATCGGCCCAGGCGGCCAGCTGGTCGTTCTCCACGCCATCGATCACCTCGGCCACGTCCGACAATCGCACCGGGCGGCCGTTCTTGTAGCTGATGATGGTGTCGCGGTACTCGGCGGCGCTGGCCAGCTGGTCGTTGGTGCCGATGCTGTAGGACTGCGTCTTGCCGTTCAACGAGCCCTTGGGCGCATTGACGTTGGCCTGGGTCAGCGCGCTGCGCAGCTGCTCCAGGGTCAGGCCCATGTTCGACAGCTGCGCCGGATTGACCTGGATGCGCACGGCCGGGCGCACGTTGCCGGCAATCGAAACCAGGCCGACGCCCTGCACCTGCGACAGGCGCTGGGCCAGGATCGAGTCGGCGTAGTTGTTGACGTCGCGCAGCGGGCGCGTGTCAGAGGTCAGTTTCAGGGTGACGATGGCTGCGTCGGCCGGGTTCACCCGGTTGTAGACCGGCTGGTAGGGCAGCGACGAGGGCAGGGTGGCCTGGCGGATCGCCGCCTGCACGTCCTGTGCGGCGATGTCGATGTCGCGGTCCATCGAGAACTGCAGGATGATCGTGGACAACCCGGCCGACGAGTCGGAGGTCATCAGTTCCAGCCCGGAGATCTGCCCGAACTGCCGCTCCAGTGGCGTGGTGACCAGCGACGCCATGGTGGTGGCGTTGGCACCCGGGTACTGGGTGGTGACCACCAGGCTGGGCGCATCGATTTCCGGCAACGCCGACACCGGCAGCTTGCGGTAGCCGAGGATGCCGAGCAGTAACAGGCCCGCCATCAACAGCGAGGTGGCGATCGGGCGGCGGATGAAGATCGTCGAAAAGCCCACGGACTGATCCTTGCTGGCACTTCAATGTCGGCGCCGGCAGGTGTGCCGGCGCGAGGGAGAGCTGTGGCCTGCGCTCAGCGCGGGCCACCACCGCGACGGCCACTGCCGCCACCGTTCTTCTGCTCGGCCGCCTTCAGTTCGGCCTCGGTCGGCGCGGCCGGGGTCTCGCCCGGCTTCAGCGCGTTGACCTTGCTGCCCGGTTTCAGGCGGAACTGGCCTTCACTGACAACCCGCTCGCCGCCCTTCAGGCCTTCGGCGATCTGCACCTGGCTGTCGCCCACTTCCACGCCGCTGCGCACGGTCTGCATCTTCACCGTGTTGTCGCCCTGCACGACGTAGACGTACTCGCCATCCGGGCCACGCAGCACGGCCTGGGTCGGGATGACCACGCCACCGGCGATCGTGCGCAGCTGCATGCGCACGTTGACGAACTGGCCCGGCCACAGGCCGTTGTCGGTGTTGTCGAAGATCGCGCGTGCCTTGAACGTGCCGCTGTCGGCACTGATCAGGTTGTCGACCACATCGAGCTTGCCATCACCTGACAGCACGTGCGAATCGGCGCGGTCCAGCGCGGCCACCGGCACCGTGCCGGCGGCCTGCGCCTGGCGCACGTCGCCGAGCTGGCGCTCGGGCAGGTTGAACAGCACATGGATCGGGTGGATCTGGGTCAGCGTGACCAGTGCGGCGCCGGCGTTGACCACGTTGCCGGCGTCGACCGCGCGGATGCCGGCGATGCCGGAGATCGGTGCGGTTACCTTGGTGTACTGCAGCTGCACCTGTGCAGAGCGCATGCTGGCCTCGTTCGCCGCGACTGCGCTTTCGTACTGTGCCACTTGGTTTCGCTGTGTATCCAGATCGGTCTTGGCGACGTACTGGCGATACTCCGGCGCGTTCGAGCGCTGGAAGTTGGAGCGCGCAGTGGCCAGGAGGGCTTCGTTCTGGCGCTTGGCCGCGGCGGCCTGGTCGTAACTCGCCTGGGCGGTGCGCGGGTCGATCACCGCCAGCACATCCCCCTGCTTCACTTCCTGGCCTTCACGGAAATTCAGGCTCATCAGCTGGCCGCCGACCTGCGGGCTGACCGTAACGGTGTTCATCGCGGTCACCGTGCCCAGTGCGCTGGCATACACCGGCACGTCCTGGCGCGTAGCGTCGACCACGGTGACCGGTACCGGGCCGGCATCCGGATCTTCGCCGCCCTGGCGCGCGCCCGCAGCGGGTTTTCCAGCCTTGTCCTTGCCTCCGCCGACGACGCGCAGGCCAACCACGGCCAGCACCAGTACCGCCACGACCAGCAGCACGATCTTCCAAACACGTGACATTACGAGGACTCCAAGTGGGCTGGACCGGGCGGTGCCCGGGTTGGCAATGCGCAAAGCATACCTGTGCCACATCACGTTTCCTGCATGACGGATGGGACGGGCGCTAAGACCGGATCCGGCCGCGGAGGTTCCCGTGGCGGCGGCGTTGCCCTACATTCAGCTGGAACCCCCTGCCGTGGAGATCGCGATGCGCCGTTCGCTGTTGCTGTCCGCCCTGCTGCTGGCCCTGCCGGCCCTTGCCCATGCCCAGGACGGGCAACGCCCCGAAGTGACCGCTGCCGCCCAGCGCCTGCATGCCAAGGTGGTCGAATGGCGCCGTGACTTCCATCAGCACCCGGAGCTGTCCAACCGCGAGGTGCGAACCTCGGCCGAGGTCGCCAAGCGCCTGCGTGCGATGGGCCTGAAGCCGAAAACCGGCATCGCCCATCACGGCGTGGTGGCGATCATCGAAGGCGGCAAGCCCGGCCCGAAGATCGCGCTGCGCGCGGACATGGACGCGCTGCCGGTGACCGAGCAGACCGGCCTGCCGTTCGCCTCCAGGGCCACCGACCAGTATCGCGGGCAGACTGTGGGCGTGATGCATGCCTGTGGTCACGACGCGCACACTGCCACCCTGCTGGGCGTGGCCGAAGCGCTGGTGTCGATGAAGAAGGACCTGCCGGGCCAGGTGATGCTGATCTTCCAGCCGGCCGAGGAAGGCGCGCCGCCGCCGGAAGAGGGTGGTGCCGCGCTGATGCTGAAGGAAGGGCTGTTCGCCGACTTCAAGCCGGAGGCCGTGTTCGGCCTGCATGTGTTCTCCAGCGTGCAGGCCGGTCAGATCGCGGTGCGGGGCGGTCCGCTGATGGCGGCTTCGGACCGCTTCGGGATCAAGGTGATCGGTCGCCAGACGCACGGTTCGGCGCCCTGGAATGGTGTCGATCCGATCGTTGCCACCGCCGATCTGGTCGGCACCGCGCAGACCATCGTCAGCCGCCGCGCCAACCTGTCCAAGCAGCCGGCGGTGCTGACCTTCGGCGCGATCAACGGCGGCATCCGCTACAACATCATTCCGGATGAAGTGGAGATGGTCGGCACCATCCGCACCTTCGACGAAGGCATGCGCCAGCAGATCTTCGCCGACCTGCGCAACGTGGCCGAGCACACCGCCGCCGCGCACGGTGCCAAGGCGGTGACGGACATCTACGAGTCGGAGGGCAATCCGGCCACGGTGAACGACCCGGCACTGACCGCGAAGATGCTGCCGAGCCTGCAGGCGGTGGTGGGCAAGGACAACGTGTACGAGCCGCCGCTGCAGATGGGCGCAGAGGATTTCTCGCTGTACGCGAAGGAGGTGCCGGGCATGTTCTTCTTCGTCGGCTCCACCAGCGTGGGGATCGACCCGGCGACAGCACCGGCCAATCATTCGCCGAAGTTCCTGCTGGATGAGAAGGCGCTGGACGTGGGACTGCGCGCGCTGCTGCAGGTGAGCCTGGATTACTTGAACGGTGCCGGCACTCCTGCTGGCTGAGGGTTTCCGGCAGGGCTGCGCCCTGCACCCGCTGAGGCCAAGGCAACAGCCGGAGCAACGGCAGAAGCCGGCTATCTGTGGGTTGGCGGGGCGGGTCCGGTGGCAGGGGACGGCGCAAGTACGTCCCTGTAGCCTCGGTCGCCGCTTGCTCATGTGCGCAGTCCTGCGCACACGGCAAGACCGGGGTTGGGCGTCCTGCCCAACCCGCCCGAGGCATGCCTCGGGCCCATGCGGCTCACGCCCCTGCCACCGGACCCACCCCGCCTTCGACGGTTTCCCGCGAACTGTCGGAACGACATTCTGCTTCTGGTGGGTGTCGACCTTGGTCGACACGGCGGACGTCATGAATGTCTGAAGCATCTGCTTTTGATTTTGATTTTCCTGATCTTTCCCGTGGTGGCGGCCGCGCGTGGGGAACTGTCAGGGGCCGGGTGGGTAGGCGGGGCGGGGGTGTCCGCGGCATGGATGCCGCGGCCAAGCCCCCAAGGACGGGTTTACGGCGTCCCCCGACCCGCCTACCCACCCGGCCAAGCCGATAACCGCCTTCCACGACCAACCAACAAAACCACCACGGAGGGGCTCCGCCGTTGGCCGGCCCGGCCGAAGGCCCGCCGTCCGCGCGATACAATGACCCCCATGAACACCCCACAGGATTCCAGCCTCGGTCGCGAGGTCAGTTACCCGTCGCAGTACGATCCCGGCCTGCTGTTTCCCATCCCGCGCATCGGCGCCCGCGCCGAGATCGGCCTCGATGACGCCGCGCTGCCGTTCGTCGGCCACGACCGCTGGCACGCCTTCGAGTTGAGCTGGCTCGACCCGCGCGGCAAGCCGCAGGTCGCCGTGGCCACCGTGCAGGTGCCGTGCACCTCGCCGCGGCTGATCGAGTCGAAGTCATTCAAGCTGTACCTCAACTCCCTCAACAGCACCCGCGTCGACAGCGCCCAGGCACTGCGCGAGCGTCTGGTGGCTGACCTGTCAGCCTGCGCCGGTGCGCCGGTCCAGGTCGAGTTCGGCCTGCCGGGCCTGCGCGAGACGCCGCTCGGTGAATCCATCGACGGGCTGGACGTGGAGATCGACTGCTACGGCCCGCCACAGGCGGACTTCCTCGCAGCCGATGCGGGCGAGGTGGTGGAGGAGACCCTGGTCTCGGCGCTGCTGAAGTCCAACTGCCCGGTCACCGGCCAGCCGGACTGGGCAACGGTCAGCCTGCGTTACCGTGGGCCGAAGATCGACCGCGCGGGCCTGCTGCGCTACCTGGTCAGCTACCGCGAGCACGCCGAGTTCCACGAGCAGTGCGTTGAACGGATCTTCAGCGAGGTGTCCGCCCGCTGCCAGCCGCAGTGGCTGGAAGTGGAGGCCCGCTACACCCGCCGTGGTGGCCTGGATATCAATCCCTGGCGTGCCAGCCCCGGCATCGCTGCCCCGGCCGCGACCTACCGCGAACTGCGGCAGTAACCGCCGCAGGCGGTTACGGGTAGCGCCGGGCCATGCCCGGTGAGCGCCGGCCAGCGGCCGGCACTACCATGGTTCGCAGGCGGTTACGGGTAGTGCCGGCCGCTGGCCGGCAATCGGCCAAGGCCGGATCCCCCTGGCACAGCCGGCCAGCGGCCGGCACTACCGGGCACCGTCTCTCCCGATTGTTCAGCCGCCCCCGGGGGCGGCTTCACATCTGCACCATCCCCATTTAACAACCTCCATGGCACCGTGCGAACCACGTAGTCATGCAGACGGGAGTTGTGGATGAGTACCGAGAAGAAAGCCGATTTCTCCGGTGTCAGTGGCAGTGTCGACAGTACCGCCGAGCAGGTGCCGAAGGCGGACTTCTCCGGCGTCAGCGCCTCGGTGGACAGCACCGCAGACGTTGTCAGCGGCGGCACCTATACCGTGCAGAAGGGTGACTCGCTGTCGAAGATCGCCAAGCAGCATCTGGGCGACGCCAATGCCTGGAAGAAGATCTTCGAAGCCAATCGCGATGTGCTTGATGACCCGGACAAGATTTTCCCGGGCCAGACCCTGAAGCTGCCGCCGAAGTAAGCCGGCCATCGAACGCCGTCCGACAATCCCTGGGAGGAACCCCGAATGATCAAGACCACCCCGCTCCAGACCGCCCTGATCGCCGCCCTGCTGGGCAGCGTTGCCTTGGTAGGTTGCAAGAAGAAAGAAGAGTCGACCGATAGCAACGCCGCTCCGGCAGCGACCGCGCCGGCCGAACCGGCAGCACCTGCACCGATGACCGGCGCACCGCCGCCGATGGCCGAAGCCGCTGCAGTCAGCGTCTCGGCAGTCACCGTCGGCAAGACCGCAGCCGCCGACAAGTCGGTTGCGACGACGGCATTGTTCGCACCGAAGGATGACGTCATCGTCTCGGTCAAGACCGACGGCGCTGCCAACAACGTCACCGTTGGCGCGAAGCTGACCTACCAGGACGGTCAGGTGGCCGGCGAACAGAACGCCACCCTGAACACCAGTGGTGCGGAAACCACCAACGTCACCTTCAAGAATGCAAAGGGCTGGCCGGCCGGCAAGTACCGCGCCGAGGTCACCGTCGATGGCAAGGCGGCTGGAACGCCGCAGGAGTTCGAGGTCAAGTAAGTCCTGCCGACTCTCTCCCGGCAGGGCTCACGATGGACGCAGCCGCGAGGCTGCGTCCTTTTTTATTGGACGGCGGTTGGCGCCCTCCACGCATGGCGTGGATCTACTGACAGCCGGGCCGCGCTTCATCCACGCCATGCATGGATGGATCACAGCGTTGCCGCCGTGCAGTACCGCCGCGTATGGCGCGGCTTTGCCCCGCGCGGCTGAAAACGCGACAATGCAGGGGTTTCCCCGCCGCGCGCCCACCCTGACGGCGACGGGGGAAAGCGTGGGGCCCGGCCCCGCGCGCGACACGGTTGCACGTGGCCCGGCGCTGGCGCCGGCCTTCCCCTGAGCACTGCTACAGAGTCCAAGTCCCCCATGTCCAAGATCCTCTACACGCTGACCGACGAAGCACCGTTCCTGGCCACCCAGTCGCTGCTGCCGATCGTTGGTGCCTACACCGCCACTGCCGGCATCGTGGTGGAAACCCGTGACATCTCGCTGTCCGGCCGCATCCTGTCGCTGTTCCCGGAACTGCTCAGCGACGCGCAGAAGGTCAGCGACGACCTGGCCGAGCTGGGCCAGCTGGCGACCACGCCGGATGCCAACATCATCAAGCTGCCGAACATCTCCGCCTCGGTGCCGCAGCTGAAGGCGGCCATCAAGGAACTGCAGGACCAGGGCTATCCGCTGCCGGATTACCCGGAAACCCCGGCTGACGACCAGCAGCGCGACTACAAGGCGCGCTATGACAAGGTCAAGGGCAGCGCGGTGAACCCGGTGCTGCGCGAAGGCAATTCGGACCGCCGCGCACCGCTGTCGGTGAAGAACTATGCGCGCAAGCATCCGCACCGCATGGGCGCCTGGGCGTCGGATTCGAAGTCGCACGTCGCGCACATGGCCGCCGGTGATTTCTACGGCAGCGAAAAGTCGGCCACCCTGGCCAACGCCGGTTCGCTGAAGATCACCTTCCACGGCAAGGACGGCAGCACCGTCGTGCTGAAGGAAAAGACCGCGGTCAAGGCCGGCGAGATCGTCGACGCCGCCGTCATGAGCCGCAAGGCACTGGCCGCCTTCATCGGCGAGCAGATCGCCGATGCCAAGGCCCAGGGCGTGCTGTTCTCGCTGCACCTGAAGGCGACCATGATGAAGGTCTCCGACCCGATCATGTTCGGCGTGGCGGTCAACGAGTTCTACAAGGACGTGCTGGCCAAGCACGCCGACGTGCTCAAGCAGGCGGGTTTCGATGCCAACAACGGCATCGGTGACCTGGCTGCGCGCCTGTCGTCGCTGCCTGAAGCCACCCGTGCGGCGATCGAAGCCGACCTGGCGGCCGAGTACGCGCAGCGCCCGGGCGTGGCCATGGTCAACTCGGACAAGGGCATCACCAACCTGCACGTGCCGAGCGACGTGATCGTCGACGCCTCGATGCCGGCGATGATCCGTGACTCCGGCAAGATGTGGAACGCCGAAGGCAAGCTGCAGGACACCAAGGCCGTCATTCCGGACCGCTGCTACGCCGGTGTGTACCAGGCCGTCATCGACGACTGCAAGGCGCACGGCGCCTTCGACCCGGCCACCATGGGTTCGGTGCCGAACGTCGGCCTGATGGCGCAGAAGGCCGAAGAGTACGGCTCGCACGACAAGACCTTCCAGATCGCTGCCGATGGCGTGGTCAAGGTCACTGACGATGCCGGCACCGTGGTGTTCGAGCACGCCGTGGAAGCGGGTGATATCTGGCGCATGTGCCAGACCAAGGACGCGCCGATCCAGGACTGGGTGAAGCTGGCCGTCGAACGCGCCCGCCTGAGCAGCACCCCGGCCGTGTTCTGGCTCGATGCCGCCCGCGCCCACGACGCGCAGGTCATCGCCAAGGTCGAGCAGTACCTGAAGGACCACGACACCAACGGCCTGGACATCCGCATCCTGCCGCCGGTGGAAGCCACCGCGTTCTCGCTGGACCGCATCCGCAAGGGCGAGGACACCATCTCGGTGACCGGCAACGTGCTGCGCGATTACCTGACCGACCTGTTCCCGATCATGGAGCTGGGCACCAGCGCCAAGATGCTGTCGATCGTGCCGCTGATGGCCGGTGGCGGCCTGTTCGAGACCGGCGCCGGTGGTTCGGCCCCGAAGCACGTTCAGCAGTTCGTCGAAGAGGACTACCTGCGCTGGGATTCGCTGGGCGAATTCCTGGCCCTGGCCGCGTCGCTGGAACACCTGGGCAACCGCTACGACAACGCCGCCGCCCGCGTGCTGGCCACGGCGCTGGATGAAGCCAACGGCCAGTTCCTGGACAACGACAAGTCGCCGTCGCGCAAGCTGGGTGGCATCGACAACCGCGGCAGCCACTTCTACATCGCGCTGTACTGGGCCCAGGCCCTGGCCGCGCAGAATGAAGATGCTGCACTGAAAGCACGCTTCGCGCCGCTGGCCAAGGCGCTGACCGACAACGAGCAGAAGATCGTTGAAGAACTGATCGCGGTGCAGGGCAAGGCCGTGGACATCGGCGGCTATTACCGCCCGGACGTGACCAAGGCCAGCAAGGCGATGCGCCCGAGCGCGACCTTCAACGCCGCGCTGGAGCAGCTGCGCGGCTGATCCATCGCCGTTCGGTTGTGACACTGGAACCCGCGCTTCGGCGCGGGTTTCTTTTTTGCGGCCGTAGGGGTCGGATCCCTCTGCACCGCAGAGGGCTCTGACCCCAGCCGAAAAGCGTGACATCCGTCGGCTGTCGGAATGCCGTCAAAGGGGCATGAAACTTGCCCGCGATGGCCGTCGCAGAAGTGAAAGAACACCGTCTGCAACTGCCTTCGATCTGAGCAGTCGATCACGACGGCTGCCGCTGGCGATGCCCTAGCCTTGGCGACGCGAGGCCACCGGGGAGGTGGCCGCACGGGGAACACGGATGGCACGCGTGCTGGTAGTGGGAACCGACATCCAGGGCGAGCAGGCCCTGCTGCAGCGGCTGCGCGTCGCATCGTCCCTGCCGGACGGCCAGATCCGCCGCAGCCAGGACCTGGACGATTGCGATCTGCTGGTCATCCGCGATACGCCGGCGCTGCGCAACGCGGCCCAGCGCATGCGCCAGCAGCGTCCACGACTGCAGTGCTGGATCGAGGACCTGGGTGGCCAGCTGCGTGACGGCGATGGGCATCAGGACGTACTTGACGACAGCGCCATCGGCCGCGCATTGCGCGGCATGCAGTTGGCAGTGGAGCCCCTGGCCATGCCCGCACCCGCACCGATCCGCCTGGCCGATGGTGCACACGCCATCACCCGCCTGCTGCGCGAGCGGCTGCCGCTGCGACAGGGCCAGGCACTGTTGAGTGATGCGGGCGAGCCTCTGCTGCTGATGGATCTGGAGCACGACCAGGCCGTGCTGCTGCAGGAACCGGCTGCGGCGCTGGTGGAGCGCCTGGCCGATGCCTTTGAACGCCTGCAGCTGGATGCGCTGACGCAGGCACGCCTGCAGGCGCTGGCTGGTGAGCGGCCACGCCAACCGCTGCGGCCATTGCTGTGGCAGTGGGCACAGCGCAGCCGCCATTGGCAGGCATTGGACGAACGCCTGCGTGGCGCCTCGGTGAAGCTGCTGCGCTGGCCCGACTTCCGCGTGCTGGGCCACGACCACGATGGCTTCCGCCTGTGTTCGTTGCTGCTCAAGCGCGCGTGCACGGTTGACGAGTGCGCGATGCTGCTTGAGTTGCCGGCTGCGGCGGTGCGCGATTTCATCCATGCCGCCTACCTCTGCGGCTACGCGCAATTGCAGAGCGCCCCGGTGGCACCGATGACGGCAGTACGAGGCAGCGGCCCCGGCACCGACAACGGCCTGCTTGCCCGCCTGTGGCGGCACCTGCGCGGGAGCGAGCGCAATGCGTGAGCACAAGGTGGTGGTGCTGGGTGGCATGGGCAGCGGCAAGTCGACCCTGGTGCGCAGCATCGCGGCCGGTGCGGTGATCGACACGGATGTGACCAACAGCGATCGCCTCGGCGCCGACAAGGCTTCCACCACCGTCGCGCTGGACTATGCAGACATCGACCTGCCCAACGGCGAACGCCTGCGTCTCTACGGCACACCTGGCCAGCAGCGCTTCGATTTCCTGTGGCCGATCCTGCTGCAGGGGGCACGAGGTGCGGTGCTGCTGCTGGACGCGCGTCGTGCCGGGTTGGCCAGCGAGCTGGAGGACTACCTGCAGGTGCTGCAGCCGTTCGCATCGTCATTGGCGCTGGTGGTGGCGGTGACCCATCTCGACCAGGCGCCACGCGCCGCGCTGGATGACTGGGCCACGCGCGCCTGCCTCGACGACCAACCACTACCGCTGCTGGCGGTGGACGCCCGCGACCGCGAACAGGGGCTGCTGCTGATGGATGTGTTGATGAGTGAAATGGAAGCGCACGCACTGGTGGCGGCGCATGGCTGACGGGCAGATGGCGGTGCTGCCCGATGCCGGCCAGCGTGAGCGCCTGCAGCCCCTGCTGCAGGACCTGCAGCAGCGGGTCGAAGGCGTGCGCACGGTGGTGCTGGCCAGTGTCGATGGCTTTGCCCTGGTCAGTGCCGGTGCCGAAGGGCGCGGCGAACGGCTGGCAGCGATGACCAGCGCAATGCTGGCGCTGGCCGCAGCGGTGGGGCGCGAACTGGTGCTGGGCGATCTGCAGACACTGATGCTGGAGGCCGCAGGCGGCAAGGTGCTGATGCTGGCGATCCAGGCCGACGGGCGTGCACCGCTGCTGCTGATGGCGGCCTGCGACCAGCGCAGCGTGATCGGCCAGGTGCTGTGGCAGAGCAGGGAATGTGGCCAGGCGATCCTGGCCGAACTCGGCGGATCGTGAGCCCGGCCGCAGGGGAACGAGGGGCTCGAACCAACATCGACAAGGGGTGCGACGTGGCTGGATTGAATGAATCGTTGAACGCACTGATGGGCATCGACGGCGCGCAGGCAGTGGCGCTGGTCGACTACGAAAGCGGCATGCTGCTGGGCGAAGCCGGTGCCGGCATGGACATGGAAGTGGCCGCCGCCGGCAACACCGAAGTGATCCGCGCCAAGATGAAGACCGCCGCGTCGCTGAATCTCAACGACAGCATCGAGGACATCCTGATCTCGCTGGGCAAGGCGTACCACATCATGCGCCCGGTGGCGAAGAAGAAGGGCCTGTTCTTCTACATCGTGCTGGACCGTACCAAGTCCAACCTGGCATTGGCCCGGCGCAAGGTGCAGGACGTGGAGGCCGAACTGGCGATCTGAGCCGGTAGTGCCGGCCGCTGGCCGGCATCTGCATGGATCCACCGGAGGTCCAGGGGCTGCCGGCCAGCGGCCGACACTACCTCTGCGCTCGACGGCATCGCACACGCCGGCGTATGGTGGATGCCCGTCTCCCTGCCGAGCCGTGCATGTCCCAGCCTGACATCGCTGCCGAACTCGCGCCGCGTATCGCCAGCGCCATCCGCGATGGTTTCGAGCAGTACCACGCCCGCTTTGCGGCGATCACCGCGCGGGCGCGACAGCGCTTCGAGCAGTGCGACTGGGCCGGCGCGCGCCAGGATGCGGTTGAGCGCATCGCCCTGTACGACCTGTGCATCGCCGAGCAGATGGATACATTGCGCCGCCTCGCCGGTGACGCGATCGGCGAGCGCGCGCTGTGGTTGCAGGTGCACGCCCGCTACAGCGCGCTGCTGCAGGGGCTGATCGACGCCGAGCTGTACAAGACTTTCTACAACACGCTGTCGCGACGCCTGTTTGCTACCCGCGGCGTGGACCCGGCGCTGGAATTCATTGCTTTCGACGTCGAGCCGTCCGATGCGATCACCCATCCCGTCGCGCGGCATACCTATGCCGTCTCGCCGACGCGGCCGGTGGAGGCCCTGCAACGCGTATTGGCCGACTATCGTTTCGACATTCCGTACGCGCACCAGCTGCGCTGCGCGGCGGCCATCGCCGTGCGCCTGCAGGATGATCTGGTCCACTGGGGTGACACGCCAGTGCGCAGCATCGAGCTGCTCGACACCGTGTTCTACCGCGAACGCCGCGCCTATCTGGTTGGACGTGTATTCGGCGAGCACCGCTTCTCGCCCTGCGTGATCGCGCTGGTGAACGACAGGCACGGCCTGCGTGCCGACGCGGTGCTGACCCGGCGCCGTGATGTCGCTCACCTGTTCGGCGTGTCGCGCAGTTATTTCCAGGCCGACCTGCGCACGGTGGGTGATGCGGTGGTGTTCCTGCGCAGCCTGCTGCCGGGCAAGCCCATCGATGAGATCTACACGGTGCTGGGCCGGGCCAAGCAGGGCAAGACCGAGCGCTATCGCACCTTCTTCCGCCATTTCAACGAGCATCCGCAGGAGCGGCTGGTGCACGCCGAAGGCACGCCGGGCATGGTCATGGCGGTGTTTACCCTGCCCAGCTATCCGCTGGTATTCAAGCTGATCCGCGACCGCTTCGCGTGGCCCAAGGCGATGTCGCGGCAGCAGGTGGAAGAGAAGTACGCGCTGGTGTTCAACCTTGATCGTGTCGGACGCCTGCTTGATGCGCAGCCTTATCGCCACCTGAGCTTCCCGCGCGACCGCTTCGCACCGGCCTTGCTGGCAGAGCTGCTGGAGCAGTGCGCGCAGAGCGTGCGCGTCGATGGCGACCAGGTGGAAGTTTCACTTTGCTACGTGCAGCGCCGCTTCCGTCCATTGAACCTGTACCTGCGCGAGCAGGGAGGCGAAGCCGTGCGCGCGGCGGTGCTCGACTACGCGCAGGCGATCACCGACATGGCGCGCAACAACATCTTCCCAGGCGACATGCTGCCGAAGAACTTCGGCGTCTCGCGGCATGGCCGTGCGGTGTTCTACGACTACGACGAGCTCTGCCTGGTCAGTGACTGCGTGTTCCGTGCCTGGCCGCAGCCACGCACGCCTGAGGAAGCGATGGCGGACGAGCCTTGGTTCCATGTCGGTCCGCGCGATGTGTTTCCGGAGCGCTTCGGCCCGTTCATGGGCCTGCCGGCGAGCGAGTTGGCCGCAGTGCGCGAGCACTACCGGCATCTGTTCGATCCGGGCTGGTGGCAGGGCCTGCAGGAACGCTTCGCCCGTGGTGACTATCCGGATACGCCGCCCTATGCAGGCACGCACCGGCTGGCCTGAACCGGCTGTCATGGTGGCTGGGACTGGGGTACGCTCGCCGTTCATCACCAAGGATCCGGCAATGATGCGTTCCCCCCTGTTTCTCGCTCTCGCGCTGGCCGTAGGTGCCGGCACCCCGTTGCTTGCTGGCCAGGCCAGCGCGCAGACCACGCGTGCGGTGCGTGCCACCGCGGAAATGAGCATGGTGCTGTCCGGCCATATCGAGATCACGCCTGAGGGCGAGGTCAGCTCGCTGGTACTGGATCAGAAATCGGCCCTGACTCCGAGCATCGCCTCCTTCGTGGAAGGAACAATCGGCGGCTGGCGCTTCGAACCCACGCTGCACGATGGCAAGGCAGTGGCTGCACGTGCCCCGATGCGGGTGCGGCTGAGGGGGACGCAGATGGCCGATGGTGGCTACCAGGTCAGCATGACCAGTGTCGATTTCAGTGAATATGATCCGAAGGCTACCGATTCGGTGACCAAGATGCGCATAACCCCGCCTCGTTATCCGGACGAAGCCTATCGGAATGGCGCGCAGGGTGAAGTGTTGCTGATGATCAAGGTGGCGCGTGATGGCACCGTGGCCGATGTCATCGCCGAACAGGTGAACATGACCGTGGTCGGCCCGGAACGGGCCATGGCCAAGATGCGCGACATCCTGGCCAGAGCCAGTATCAGCAGCGCCCGCAGCTGGACCTTCAACCCACCGACCACCGGCGAGGACAGCACCCGCGACAGCTGGGAGGTACGCGTCCCGGTAGGCTTCGCCCTGGGCAACGACCGCAACACCGCGCAGGAACGCTATGGTCGCTGGCGCGCCTTCATTCCGGGACCTCGGCAGACCATACCGTGGCGCAAGTCGGCCCCGGTCGAGCGGGGCGGCAGCGACCTGCTGCCGGAAGGCGGCGTGTACATGGTCGATGGCGCCAAGCGCGGCGTGCGTCTGCTGACCCCGCTGGAAGAGAGCTGAGTGCTGGAGCGGAGCCGGGCAATCCGGCGCCGCGTCAGTCGGCGTACGGGTAGATCACCACCCGGTTGCGGCCCTGTTCCTTGGCCATGTACAGCGCCTTGTCGGCCAGCCGCAATGCCTGCTCGGCGTCGACGTGGAAGCTGGGGAAGTGGGCCACGCCCAGCGATACGGTGATGGTGCCGACCGGTTCGAACGGATGGTCGGCGATGTGCTGGCGCAGGCGTTCACCGGCCTGACGGGCCGATTCAGTACTGATGCCCGGCAGCAGCAGCAGGAATTCCTCGCCACCGGCGCGGCAGAGGATGTCGCTGTCGCGCGAGTAGCGGCGCATCTGGTCAGCGATGTGGACGATGGCGTTGTCGCCGACGTCATGTCCGTAACTGTCGTTGATCGACTTGAAGCGATCGATGTCCAACGCCAGGATCGCGAACGGAATGCCCTGCACCTGCAGCGCGTCCAGCGCCTGCTGCAGCCCGCGGCGGTTGAGCAGGCCGGTCAGCGGGTCGGTGCGGCTGGCACGGTTGAGCGTGCCGATACGATCCTGCAGGGCATTGAAGCTGTGCAGCACCGCCTGCTTGAGCTGGGCGACCTCGAAGTACCAGGCGCGGATGCCACTGACATGGTTGATCGCATTGCCGGTATCCTCACCGCCCTGCACATTGCGCGCCAGCTGCCACAACGGCATCGAAATGCGGCGCGCGAACCACCAGGTGACCAGCAGCGACAGCAGCCCGAGCGGAATCGCATTCCAGATCACCGCAGTCATCAGCCGTGACAGTGGCTGCAGGGTGGCCTCGGTCGGGCGCTGGGCGATGATGCCCCAGCCGGTGGCCGCCACCGGCGCATAGCCGGCCAGCATCGACACACCGCGGTTGTTGCGTACCTGCTGTGCGCCACGCTCTCCACGCACCACGGCCTTCACCGCCGGGTTGCCGACCACGTAGTCACCCACCCGCTTGCCATCGGCGTGGTACAGCAGGCGGCCATTGCGGTCCACCACGTACAGATAGGAACCGTCGCGGTAGTAGTGCTTGCCCAGCAGCGTGTGCAGTGCACTGCGCTGGCGCAGGTACAGGGTGCCGCTGACATAGCCTCGATAGCGGCCCTGGCGGTCGAAGATCGGGTGCGACAGCGAGACCAGCAGCTTGCCGGTGGCCGACTGGTAGGGATCGCTGATCATCGGCTGGCGCGCCGCCAGTGCCGCGTTGTTGCCGACACTGTGCAGCACCTCACCCTGCAGCTGCAGGGTCTGCGGCGAGGTGGCGATCACCAGGCCGTCGGCGTCCACCACCAGCGAGGAGTTGAAGCTGCTGGTCTGCAGCTGCAGGCGGCTGGCTTCGTCCTGGGCCTGCTTCGGATCAAGGTCGTCCTCGCCCAGGCGGGTCGCGGCATAAGCCAGTTGCTGCTGCGCGGCCAGCAGGAAGTTCTGGGTGGTCTCGGCCAGCTTGGTGGCGTAGACGCGGTTGGCTTCCAGGGTGTTGCCGACCAGCTGGTCGCGCTGCACCCGGTAGCTGGCCAGCAGGGTGTTGGCCAGGGCGATGATGGCGCTGAGCAGTGCCAGGGCGAGGATCAGCTTGCCCAGGTTGAGGCGGGGAGACAGCGTTCGCATGCGTCGACGGATCCGGCAGGAGGCTGGACCCGACCGGTTCTCCGGAAGGGGCGACAGCGGGAATCGGTGGCAGGGCCCACGGGGGCCGGGCTAGGGTATCGCGCGGATTATCCCCAAAAGTCGGCGGCGGCGAAGTGAAGTGCGTCGCCCTGCAGGCAAAAAAAAACCTGCCGCAGCGAGCGGCAGGTTCTTTTCGATGCAATGCCGTGGATCAGCGCTTCATCGAACCGAAGAACTCGTCGTTGGACTTGGTGTTCTTCATCTTGTCGAGCAGGAACTCCATCGCGGCCATTTCATCCATCGGATGCAGCAGCTTGCGCAGGATCCAGATCTTCTGCAGCAGTTCCGGTTCGATCAGCAGGTCTTCGCGGCGGGTGCCGGAACGGTTGATGTCGATGGCCGGGAACACGCGCTTCTCAGCAATACGACGGCTCAGGTGCACTTCACTGTTGCCGGTGCCCTTGAACTCTTCGTAGATCACCTCGTCCATCTTCGAACCGGTGTCGACCAGCGCGGTGGCGATGATGGTCAGGCTGCCGCCTTCTTCCACGTTGCGCGCGGCACCGAAGAAGCGCTTCGGGCGGTGCAGGGCGTTGGCGTCCACACCACCGGTCAGCACCTTGCCCGAGCTCGGCACCACGTTGTTGTAGGCGCGGGCCAGGCGGGTGATGGAGTCCAGCAGGATCACCACGTCCTTCTTGTGCTCGACCAGGCGCTTGGCGCGCTCGATGACCATTTCGGCCACCTGCACGTGGCGCGCGGCCGGTTCGTCGAAGGTCGAGCTGATGACCTCGCCGCGCACGGTGCGCTGCATTTCGGTCACTTCTTCCGGGCGCTCGTCGATCAGCAGCACAATCAGGTGCACGTCCGGGTGGTTGGTGGTGATGGCCGTGGCCACCTGCTGCATCATCATCGTTTTACCGGCCTTCGGCTGGGAAACGATGAGCGAGCGCTGGCCCTTGCCCTGCGGCGCCATCAGGTCGAGGATGCGGCCGGTGATGTCTTCCGACGAACCGTTGCCGCGCTCCAGGGTGAAGCGACGGCGCGGGAACAGGGCGGTCAGGTTCTCGAACAGCACCTTGTTCTTCGACGCTTCGATCGGCTCGCCGTTGATGGTATCGACGATGTTCAGCGCGAAGTAGCGCTCGCCATCCTTCGGGAAGCGGATGCGGCCGGAGATGTGGTCGCCGGTGCGCAGGTTGAAGCGGCGGATCTGGCTGGGCGAGATGTAGGTGTCGTCCGGGCCGGCCAGGTAGCTGGCTTCGGCCGCGCGCAGGAAGCCGAAGCCGTCCGGCAGGATTTCCAGCACACCGTCGGCGGCGACGCCGTCACCGTGGCGGGTCAGCACCTTCAGCAGCGCGAAGATCACATCCTGCTTGCGGGCGCGGGCCACGCCTTCGGAGATCTGCAGCTGCTCGGCGATTTCCAGCAGCTTCTGCGCCGGCATGCGCTTGAGGTCGCTCAGCGAGTAGACCGGGAAGCCCTCGGGCACGTTGGCGTGCGGGCGCGGCACGAACGGCTGCTGCTCGCCGCCATCGTTGGGCAGGCCATCGTCGCGGAAGCGGTTGTTGCGGTCACGGTCGCGGCGGTTGCGGAAGCGGTCGCGGCGGTTGCCCTGACCTTGCCCCTGGCCCTGCTGGCCGTTCTGGTTGTACGGGTTCTGGCCCTGGTTCTGGCCGCCCCCCTGGTGGTTCTGCTGGCGCGGCTGGCCGGATTCGCGACCCTCACCACCTTCGCCACCGCCACTGCTGGCAGGGGCCTCGGCGGCGGGCGCGCTCGGTGCGGGGGCGGCTGCGGCCGGTGCCGGCGCTTCGGGCGCGGCGGCCAGCGGCAGGGTCGGCTGCGCCGGAGCGGCGCTGGTTTCGGCGGCTGCCGGAGCGGCGGCCTTGCTCACGCGGGGCTTGCGCACGCGCTTTTCGGCGGGCGCATCGGCGCTGCCGGTTTCGGAAGTGTTATCGGACAAGAGCGTTATTCCTCGCTTGAAGGTGCGAGCGCCCGGCTGGGGCGGCGAACGTTGGGAATGGGTCTGGAAGAAACTGCGTCCAGAGGGTGCGGCACGCGAACGCGGCCGGATATGCCGACACTATCATCGGCCAGCGGCGCCACGCAAGGGTCACCGGGAACAGCATTCATCATGGGCGCGGGGCGCCCCGCCGGCAGCCGTGGTCGACGGCTGCCGGGGAACAGCAGGATCAGGCCAGGGCCTTGTCCAGCAGGCCGGCCAGCTGGGCCTTGCCCACTGCACCGATCTGCTCGGCGACCTTCTCGCCATCCTTGAACACGACCAGATACGGAATCGAACGCACGTGGTACTTGGCGGCCAGTGCGCGGTTGTGGTCGACGTTGACCTTGGCGATCTTGGCGCGGCCCTGGTAGGCATCGGCCAGTTCGTCCAGCGCCGGGGCGATCATCTTGCACGGGCCACACCACTCGGCCCAGAAATCGACCAGCACCGGTTCCTTGGAATTCAGCACTGCGCTATCAAAGTCGGCGTCGCCGACATGTACAACCTTGTCGCTCATCTTGGTTTCTCGTCTTGGATTGCACCCGGCCATGCCGGAGGTGGGTGAACTGGGCCATGCCCGGTGGCGCGACCCTCGTCGTTGCCTCGCGGCGCACTGCCGCGGTGCGTTCGGCGGGATGCCTGGACGCTCACGGCCGGCAGTGTACCCCTATCGCAGGGCAGGGACAGGCGCCGGCTGGAACCCAGCGTATCGTGATCGCTTCGATGCCTGGTATGTGTCGGATTTCACTGTCTTCCTGTACATGGGGCTGGCAGTGGGCGACACCAGCGGCCCCGGCAGGGCCGTTCAAGTCCGGTGTGGCTGGGTGAAGGAAGCCGTCTCTTGACATTGTGAGACAGGTCATTCCGGTTTGCTGGCCCGAGTGCGTTAAACTGGGGCATTGTGCGGCGCGCGGACCGGGTGGTCCCAGCCTGCCAACCCGCCGCAGGGGCCGCAGTTTGCGACGGTGCCCCTAGACGATGAAGTGCCAGCCGCCCCACGGGCCGGCGGCCATACCAAGACGGACTCATGAGCGACAAACCGCTGACCGATTTGACCTTCTCCTCCTTCGAGCTGCATCCGGCCCTGCAGGCCGGCCTTGAAGGAGCCGGATTCACCCGTTGCACCCCGATCCAGGCGCTGACCCTTCCGGTCGCGCTGCCCGGTGGTGATGTTGCCGGCCAGGCCCAGACCGGCACCGGCAAGACCCTGGCCTTCCTGGTCGCTGTCGTGAACCGCCTGCTGACGCGTCCGGCCCTGGCTGACCGCAAGCCGGAAGATCCGCGCGCGCTGATCCTCGCCCCGACCCGCGAACTGGCCATCCAGATCCACAAGGATGCGGTGAAGTTCGGTTCCGACCTGGGCCTGCGTTTCGCCCTGGTCTACGGCGGCGTGGATTACGACAAGCAGCGGGAGCTGCTGCAGCAGGGCGTGGACGTGATCATCGCCACCCCGGGCCGCCTGATCGACTACGTGAAGCAGCACAAGGTGGTATCGCTGCACGCCTGCGAGATCTGCGTGCTGGACGAAGCCGACCGCATGTTCGACCTGGGCTTCATCAAGGACATCCGCTTCCTGCTGCGCCGCATGCCCGAGCGCACCACCCGCCAGACCCTGCTGTTCAGTGCCACCCTCAGCCACCGCGTGCTGGAACTGGCCTATGAGCACATGAACGAACCGCAGAAGCTGGTGGTTGAGGCCGAGACCATCACTGCCGCGCGCGTGCGCCAGCGCATCTATTTCCCGGCCGATGACGAGAAGATCCCGTTGCTGCTGGGCCTGCTGTCGCGCAGCGAAGGTGCGCGCACCATGGTCTTCGTCAACACCAAGGTGTTCGTCGAGCGCGTCGCCCGTTCGCTGGAAAAGGCCGGCTACCGAGTCGGTGTGCTGTCCGGCGACGTGCCGCAGAAGAAGCGCGAGAGCCTGCTCAACCGCTTCCAGAAGGGCCAGCTGGAAATCCTGGTGGCCACCGACGTGGCCGCGCGCGGCCTGCACATCGATGGCATCAAGTACGTCTACAACTACGACCTGCCGTTCGACGCCGAAGACTACGTGCACCGCATCGGCCGTACCGCGCGCCTGGGCGAAGAGGGTGATGCGATCAGCTTCGCCTGCGAACGCTACGCCATGGGCCTGCCGGACATCGAGGCCTACATCGAGCAGAAGATTCCGTCCGAGCCGGTCACCAAGGAACTGCTGACGCCGCTGCCGCGTCCGGAACGCCCGGCTCCGGCGGCAGGCGAGGAAGGCGAGGACAACGAAAGCGTCGGCCAGATCTTCCGCGAAGCGCGCGAAGCCCGCGCCGCCGAGGAAGAGCGTCGGGGCGGTGGTCGTAGCGGCGGCCGTTCAGGCGGTGGTGGTCGTGGTGGTCGCGACGGTGAGCGCAGCGGCGAGCGCCGTCCGCGCGGCCCGCGCAAGCCGCGCGTGGAAGGCGAGCAGGGCGCTGCCGCCCCGGTCGCCGGTGCCGAAGGCGCCGCTGCCCAGGCCCCGCGTCCGCCGCGCCCGCCGCGTGCCGAAGGCGCACCGGAAGGTGCGGTGGACGGCGAGCACAAGCCGCGCAAGCGCCGTCGTCGTCGCCACGGCCGTCCGGTCGAGGGTGCCGAGGGCGTGCAGAGCGCCGCCGGCAATGGCGCCAGCCCGGTCACCCCGGTGCAGGTGGTGGCCAAGCCGGTGCGCACGGCTGCTGATACCGGCGATTCGTTCCTGACCCGCATTGGCCGCAAGATCCGCCGGATGCTGTCGGGCAGCTGATCGGTACTGCCGATCAGCGGGTAGCACCCGACCGTTGGTCGGGTGGCATTGAAAGGTGTGCCGACCAACGGTCGACACCCACCAAGCCGGACCGGTAGCACCCGACCGTTGGTCGGGTGGCATTGAAAGGTGTGCCGACCAACGGTCGGCACCCACCAGGCCGGACCGGTAGCACCCGACCGTTGGTCGGGTGGCTTTGAAGGGTAGTGCCGGCCGCTGGCCGGCATGCCGCGCAGCCGCCTGCCAGGCGACCCTGTCGCATCTGACTCTGGCCGCGCCTGCCAGCCTCCATCCAAGCTGACGCCTCCCGCATCCGGAGGCGTCACGCGATGGCATCCGCACCCTGCTACGACACATTCGATCTGCACTACGCGCAGCACGTAGCGGCTTCTGCATCCCGTCCGCTGGAACGCCGGACGCTGCTGGAGCTGGCCGGTCCACTGCAGGGGCGGGATGTCATCGATCTGGCCTGCGGCTCCGGTGATTTCGGCCGCCACCTTCTGCTGCACGGGGCCCGTAGCGCTCTCGGCGTCGATCTGTCCGCCGCGATGATCGAGCAGGCGCGCCAGCTTTCCGCGCAGGGCGGTGACGCCATGCAGTTCCTGCACGGCGACGCGACCCGTCTGGACATGCCGGCTCGTTTTGATATTGCCGTGGCGGTCTGGCTGTTCAACCACGCCGATACGCTGCAGGAACTGGAGCGCATGTACCGGGCCACGGCCGACGTCCTCAAACCGGGCGGAAGGTTGCTGGCTATCGTTACCCATCCGGCATTCCGCCTGGCCCGGGGCGACTTTTCGCGTTACGGCGCACGCATCGTCGGGCAACAGGTGCTGGACGATCATCACCTGGTGGAGGTGGAGTTCGCCGATGCGGCCGTGGCCCGCGTCACCGACCATCAATGGCGCGCGGACCAGCATGAGCAGGCGGCCGCCCGCGCGGGGCTGCCCGGGCTGCAGTGGCAGGCGCCGGTGCCGACAGCGGCGGAATGCCAGGCCCGGCCTCCTGGCTTCTGGGATGAATACCGGGACAACAACGCGCTGGTGGTCCTGCACGCCCGCAAGGAAGCGTAGCGCCCGGGCAGCCGGGCGGGCACCGCGGCGGATCGAAGATTCCGCCAGGCAGGGCCCAGCGCTACCGATCGGCGGCGCCGCTCCTGCATAATCGGGGCATGAGTGTCCTGCGCTTCGACAATGTCAGCAAACAGTACGCCGGTGGCCACGAGGCACTGACCGATGTCAGTTTCGAGGTCGCGCCGGGCGAGATGCTGTTCGTCACCGGCCATTCCGGTGCGGGCAAGAGCACCCTGCTCAAGTTGATCCACCTGGACGAGCGGCCAAGCCGCGGCGCGGTGGTGTTCGACGAGCGCAACCTGCTGAAGGTGCGTGGCGGCGACGTGCCCCGCCACCGTCGCGCAGTAGGTGCGGTCTACCAGGACCACCGCCTGCTGATGGACCGCTCGATCGCCGAGAACGTGGCGCTGCCGCTGATCCTGCGCGGCACCCGACGCGGCGACATCAACAAGCGCGTGCGCTCGGTGCTGGAGCGGATGGGCCTGGGCCATCGCGAGAAGGCGCTGCCCTCGCAGCTGTCGGCCGGTGAGCAGCAGCGCGTCGGCATCGCCCGCGCCATTGTCGGTGAGCCCAAGCTGCTGGTGGCCGATGAGCCGACCGGCAACCTCGACCCGACCCTGGCGGCGGAGATCATGGCCCTGTTCGCCGAGCTGCCCGCGCGCGGCACCAGCGTGCTGGTGGTCAGCCACGACCTGCCGCTGCTGCGCCGCATGCGCAAGCGCGTGCTGATCCTTGACCACGGCCGGCTGGTGGATGACATCTCGCCGCAGGACCTGGCGGAGTAACCGATGGCGAAGAACGAAAACAGCGAAGCCGCCGCCCCCTCGCGCGTGGGCGTCTGGTTCCAGCACCACGTGCACAGCGTGGTGTTCAGCCTCGGTCGCGCCTGCCGCAAGCCGTGGGCGACCCTGCTGACGGTGATGGTCATGGCGCTGGCGCTGGCCCTGCCGCTGGGCCTGTCGATCGCGCTGGACAATCTCAAGCAGTTCGCCGGCAGCGTGCAGCAGTCGCGCGACATCAACGTGTTCCTGAAGGGCAACGTCGATGGCCCCGGCGCGCTGCGGCTGGCGGGCCAGCTGCGTGACCGCGACGACGTGGCCGAAGTGAACGTGCGCACGCCCGAGCAGGGCCTGCAGGAGCTGCGCGATGCCGGCCTCGGTGAGGCGATCGATGCACTCAACGACAACCCGCTGCCGTCGCTGCTGGTGATCACCCCGGGCCAGGGCAAGGACGACGCGCGGCTGGCGCGCACGCTGGAAAGCCTGCCCGAGGCCGACCTGGTGCAGCACGACGCACTGTGGCGCCAGCGTCTGGATGCCTGGCTGGCGTTCGGTGCGCGGTTGGTGCAGGTGCTGTCGGTACTGCTCGGCGTCGGCGCCGCGCTGGTGGTCGGCAACACGGTGCGCCTGGACATCCAGGCCCGTCGCGAAGAGATCGGCGTGCTGCAGCTGCTGGGCGCCAGCGATGGCTTCATCCGTCGCCCGTTCCTGTACCTGGGCGCCTGGTATGGCCTGGGTGCCGGCGCGGTGGCGCTGGCCCTGATTGCTGCGGCCGGTGCCGCCCTGCGCGTGCCGCTGGCCGAACTCTCGCGCAGCTACGGCAGCCCGTTCGTGCTGCACGGCCTGGACCTGCTGCATGGCGGCCTGGTCCTGCTCGGCACGCTGCTGCTGGGTTGGCTGGGGGCATGGCTGGTGACCGGCCACTTCCTCCGCCAGACCCGCCCGACCGACACCTGAGACCGGCATGCAACCGCAAGCGCTGAAGCACCTTGAAGGGCCCGCGACGCGGGTGATGGTGGTCGATGGCTCGAAGCTGGTGCGCAAGCTGATCGCCGACGTCCTGCAGCGTGACCTGCCGGGCGTGGAGGTGATCGGCTGCGACAGCATCGAGGAGGCACAGCTGGCGCTGGCGCAGGGGCCGGTGGATCTGGTGACCACCTCGCTGACCCTGCGTGATGGCGACGGCCTGGCGCTGGCGCGCATGGTCCGCGAAGCCGCAGGCCAGGCCTATGTGCCGGTGATCGTGGTCTCCGGCGATGCCCAGCAGCACCTGGAGCAGCGCCGCTTCACCGAGTACGTCACCGACTATTTCGACAAGGCGCTGGGCCACGAGGCACTGGCGACCTTCATCCGCGGCTACGTGCAGCCGCAGACCATACCCGGCGCCACCATCCTCTATATCGAGGACAGCCGCGTGGTGGCCGAGGCCACCAAGCGCATGCTGGAGCGCCAGCAGTTGAACGTGCTGCACGTGGTCAGCGCCGAAGAGGCGTTCACCCTGCTCACTGCCGAGTCGCTGGGCCGCAGCCGCCACCGCATCGACCTGGTGCTGACCGACGTCACCCTGAAGGGTGAACTGAGCGGCCGCGACGTGGTGCAGCGCGTGCGCGTGGACTTCGGCTACGGCAAGCGCCGCCTGCCGGTGCTGGTGATGACCGGCGATGGCAATCCGCACAACCAGACCGGGCTGTTGCAGTCCGGTGCCAACGACCTGGTGCTGAAGCCGATCGAAGAACGGCTGCTGGTCACCAAGGTGCTGTTCCAGCTGCGGCTGGCCCGATTGAATGATGGACCCCTGATTCGATGATGGATGAAGTAGCCGACACCCCGACGATCCAGCTGGAACCGAGCTGGAAGCAGCATGTCGGCGATTACCTGTTGCAGCCGCAGATGCGCGAGCTGTCCAGCTTCCTGCGCCAGCGCAAGGCCAGCGGTGCGGCGGTGTTCCCGCCTGGTCCGCAGATCTTTGCCGCGTTCGACGCCACGCCGTTCGAACAGGTGAAGGTGGTCATCCTCGGCCAGGATCCGTACCACGGCCGCGGCCAGGCGCATGGTTTGAGTTTCTCGGTGGCGCCGGGCGTGCCGGTGCCGCCGTCGCTGCTGAACATCTACAAGGAGATCGAGAGCGATCTCGGTATCCCGCGTCCGGACCACGGCTGCCTGATCCCGTGGGCGCAGCGCGGCGTGCTGCTGCTCAATGCCGTGCTGACGGTGGAAGAGGGCCAGCCCGGTGCGCACCAGGGGCGTGGCTGGGAAGGCTTCACCGACCACGTGGTGGATGTGCTCAACCGCGAACGCGACGGCCTGGTGTTCATGCTCTGGGGCGCGTACGCGCAGAAGAAGGGCAAGGTCATCGACACCCGCCGCCACCGTGTGCTGAAGTCGCCGCACCCGTCGCCGCTGTCGGCCCACCGCGGCTTCCTCGGCTGCCAGCATTTCTCGATAGCCAACGAGTACCTGCAGCGCCGCGACCAGGCCCCGATCGACTGGTCGCTGCCGCCGCGTTCGGCGCTCTGAGCACGGGTGCCCGGCCCGGGCTGAACGCCTGGCAACGTTGCTGACCCTGAATGGGCCTCAAGAACGGCCCGTTCAGCTCCGCTTGACCGGAATCGGCCGGTTTCCAGTAGGTAATTGCTTGAATTCCAAGGGATTGTGAATCCCGAAAAGCGTGCTCGCCACTGTCATCAAATCGCGCTACGGTAGGGCTCTGTTTGGGACCAGTGTTGCATCAATAGGATGCTGGAACTTTTTCCTCCTTTAGCAGTCCAAATGCCGGACTGCTAAGATGGGTGCCTATGAGCCAGAACACCTCTACTGCCCTTGTGGCAAACAATCTCCCGATTCCCAGTGCGCTCGGTTCGCTGGACGCCTACATCGGTGCCGTGCACCAGATCCCGGTGCTGTCGGTCGATGACGAACAGGACCTGGCCCGTCGCTTCCGCGACGGCAACGATCTGGACGCCGCCCGCGAGCTGGTGCATTCGCACCTGCGCTTCGTGGTGCACGTGGCCCGCGGCTACAACGGCTACGGCCTTGCGCTGGGCGACCTGATCCAGGAAGGCAACATCGGCCTGATGAAGGCGGTCAAGCGCTTCGACCCCGACATGGGCGTGCGCCTGGTCTCCTTTGCCGTGCACTGGATCCGTGCCGAGATGCACGAGTTCATCCTGAAGAACTGGCGCATCGTGAAGGTCGCCACCACCAAGGCGCAGCGCAAGTTGTTCTTCAACCTGCGCAAGTCGAAGACGCGCCTGGGCTGGATGAACGCGGCTGAAGTGAGCGCGGTGGCCAAGGATCTGAACGTGTCCGAGCGCGAGGTCATGGAAATGGAGTCGCGCCTGTCCGGTCGCGATATCGGTTTCGATGCGCCGACCGACGAGGACAACGAGCACGCGCCGCCGTCGCCGGCCGCGTTCCTGGTCGCCAACGACGAAGACCCGTCGATGGCCTACGAACGTGCCGACAGCGAAGACAACCAGATGCAGCTGCTGCGCGAAGGCCTGGCTGAGCTGGATGCCCGTTCGCGCGACATCATCCGCCGCCGCTGGCTGGACGCGGACAGCAAGGTGACGCTGCAGGAGCTGGCGGACGAGTACGGCGTGTCGGCCGAGCGCATCCGCCAGGTCGAAGCGAACGCGCTGAAGAAGATGAAGGCGCTGTTCACCGCGTAAGGCGGGGTGGCGTTGAAATAAAGAAAGGCCCGGCAATGCCGGGCCTTTCTTGTTTGTGGGGCTCATCCACGCATGGCATGGATCTACTTCGGCGGTACGGCATCCAGTAGAGCCACGCCATGCGTGGATGCTCTGCGGCGGCTCATGACGCGATCTGCTATCGAACTGACAATCTGGTTCTGATGGAATATGCGAAACATCGCAGGACGCATGCAGTGACCAAAGCCCAAGAGAAGGGGCGTGCGAAAAGCCGACTGCTGCAGACGATGCACGACGCGGCGGTCAGTCTGCACGCTCACGACCTCATCGATACGCCTCGTTTGAGGATCTATGAGGCGCTGTGTCTTAAGCCTGTCTCCGCGTGCAGCAATACCCAGCCAAGGAGGTCGACGCCCGCGAAAGCGCGTTGATTGATCGCACCGAACTGGCCAGTTCTTTGAATGGCAAAAGGCCCGGCAATGCCGGGCCTTTCTTGTTTGTGGGGCTCATCCACGCATGGCGTGGATCTACTGACGCCGCGCGGGCCTCACCCCTCGCGTGCGATCGCGCGCCAGCCGATGTCGTTGCGGTGGAACTCGTTGGCCCACGTCACCTTGGCTACGCCGGCGTAGGCATTGGCCTGCGCGTCGCGCACGCTCTCGCCCAGCGCCGCCACGCACAGCACGCGGCCGCCGGCACTGAGCACCTGGCCCTGTGCGTCCAGCGTGGTGCCGGCATGGAACACCTTGGCACTGGCCGGCACGTCGTCCAGGCCGGAAATCACATCACCGGTGATCGGCGCTTCCGGATAAGGCTTGGCCGCCATCACCACGCCCAGCGACGGGCGCGCATCCCACTGTGCCTCGATCTGGTCCAGGCGACCATCGATCGCTGCCTCCACCAGGTCCACCAGGTCGGACTGCAGGCGCAGCATCACCGGCTGCGTTTCCGGGTCGCCGAAGCGCACGTTGAACTCGATCACCTTCGGCGCGCCGCTGGCATCGATCATCAGGCCTGCGTAGAGGAAGCCGGTGAACGGGATGCCATCGGCAATCATGCCCTGCACGGTCGGGTACACCACCTCGCGCATCACCCGCGCATGCACTTCGGGGGTCACCACCGGCGCCGGCGAGTACGCACCCATGCCGCCGGTATTCGGACCGGTGTCGCCATCGCCGACGCGCTTGTGGTCCTGCGAGGTGGCCATCGGCAGTGCATGCACGCCGTCGACCATCGAAATGAAGCTGGCTTCCTCGCCGTCCAGGAATTCCTCGATCACCACGCGCGCGCCGGCATCGCCGAACGCGTTGCCCGAGAGCATGTCACGCACCGCGTCTTCGGCTTCGGCCAACGTCATTGCGACAATCACGCCCTTGCCGGCGGCCAGGCCGTCGGCCTTGACCACGATCGGTACGCCCTTCTCGCGGATGTAGGCCAGGGCGGCGTCCACCTCGGTGTGCACGGCGTAGAACGCGGTGGGGATGTTGTGACGGGCCAGGAAGTCCTTGGCGTAGGCCTTGCTGCCTTCCAGCTGCGCGGCGGCGGCGGTCGGCCCGAAGATGCGCAGGCCGGCGGCGCGGAAGCGGTCGACCACGCCGGCCACCAGCGGTACTTCCGGGCCGACCACGGTCAACGCCACGTCTTCCGCCTGGGCCAGCGCCAGCAGGCCGTCGATATCGGTGACCTTGACCGCCACGTTGCGGCACTTGTCTTCGCTGGCGGTGCCGGCGTTGCCGGGCGCCACGATCACTTCGGTGACACGGGAGGACTGGGCCAGCTTCCATGCCAGGGCGTGTTCGCGGCCGCCAGAGCCGATGACAAGTACGTTCATCACGAGATTCCAGATTGCGTGGGAAGGGAAGATCGATATCCCCGGCGGCGCGCGTGCCTCACTCGCAGCCTTCGCGTCGCAGCGATTCGGGGAAGGAATAGGCCCAGGTCTTCGGGTCCAGGGTGAAGCGGTGCTGCTGCCGGACCTGCTTGCCGCCACAGGTGGTTCCGGTTTCCTCGATCAGCAGTGGCCAGACGCGGGCGCTGCGGTCGCTGTCGTCAAAACGCAGGGCGAAATCGATGCTGAAGCGGCGGGTGCGGCAGTCATTGGCCGTATCCGGGTCGGTACTGGCGTCGGCAGCGTCGCACTCGTACTGGGCGTCATTGTCGATATGGCTGCGCACGCTGCCGCTTGCAACCAGGCCGTTCGGGCCCGGCAGGATCAGCGACTGCGAGAGCAGCGAGAAACCCTGCCCGAACCAGCCGTCTTCGACGCGGAAACCATAGAAGTCACTGCCGGCGCGGATGATGCTGGCGGTGCCGGGCTGGCCGCCGCTGCCGAAGCGCTCGCCGGTCAGTTCGCTGGTCACTTCGAAGCCCTCGCCCTTCGGGCGCAGCACGAAGAACTCGATGGTTCCTGGGTCGATATGCGCGCCATCAACCAGCGCACCACACACGGCCAGCAGCTGTTGCCAGCTGTCACCGCTCACCACCGGTTGCTCCGCGCAGACCTGCCAGTCCATCGCATGGGTGTCGCCATCGTCGGTCCAGCTGCCGCGCCATTCACCGGAGAGCCTGGCGTTGCTGCCGTAACGCTGGACCAGGAAAGCCTGCAGCCGCGCGGTGCGGCTGACATGCTGTTCTGGTGCGGCAGGGACCACCGCCGGCGCCTCTGCCTTCGGGCCCGCGCTGGGCTCGAAGGCAGGCTTGCAGCCTGCCAGCATGGCCGCACCCGCCAGGGCGAGGGCGGCCAGCGATTTCATTGAAACTGTGGACATCCGTGTCGCTCCAGGATCAGTGACGGAAGTGGCGAACACCGGTGAACACCATGGCCAGGCCATGTTCGTCGGCGGCGGCGATCACTTCGGCATCGCGCATCGAACCGCCCGGCTGGATGACCGCCTTGATGCCGGCGGCGGCAGCGGCATCGATGCCATCGCGGAACGGGAAGAACGCATCGGAGGCCATCACCGAGCCCTCGACCACCAGGTTCGCATCGGCGGCCTTGATGCCGGCGATGCGGGCCGAGTACACGCGGCTCATCTGGCCGGCACCCACGCCAATCGTGCGGTTGTCCTTGGCATAGACGATCGCGTTGGACTTCACGAACTTGGCCACCTTCCAGGCGAACAGCAGGTCGGTGAACTGCTTGTCGGTCGGCGCCAGCTTGCTGACCACCTTCAGTTCGTCGCGGGTCATGCCGCGGTTGTCGGAGGACTGCAGCAGCAGGCCCGAGCCGACGCGCTTGCTGTCGAAGTTGTTCAGGCCATCGCCGTGCGGGATGCGCAGCACGCGCACGTTGGCCTTCTTCTGTGCGTATTCCAGCGCGGCCGGCTCGTAGTCCGGGGCAATCAGCACTTCCACGAACTGGCGGTCCAGGATCACCTTGGCAGTGGCCGCGTCCAGCGGCTTGTTGAAGGCGATGATGCCGCCGAAGGCGCTGGTCGGGTCGGTGGCGTAGGCCAGCTCGTAGGCGTCGCCGTTGCCGGCACCGACGGCCACGCCGCACGGGTTGGCGTGCTTGACGATGACGCAGGCTGGCGCGTCGAACTGGCGCACGCACTCCCACGCCGCATCGGCATCGGCCAGGTTGTTGTAGCTCAGCTCCTTGCCCTGCAGCTGCTGGAAGGTGGCCAGCGTGCCCCGCACCGGGTACAGGTCGCGGTAGAACGCGCCGCTCTGGTGCGGGTTCTCGCCGTAGCGCAGGTCCATCACCTTCACGAAGGTGGAGTTCATCTGCGCCGGGTACTCGGCACGGGCCGGCACGGCGGCGTCGGTGGCGGTGACCGCCGACAGGTAGTTGCTGATCGCGGCGTCGTACTGGGCGACGCGGTTGAACGCGGCCACCGAGAACGCGAAGCGGGTGGCAGCCGACAGCTGGCCGTCGTTGGCGTCCAGCGAAGCCAGCAGCTCGGCGTACTGCGACGGATCGGTAGCCACCGCCACGCGGGCGAAGTTCTTGGCCGCCGAGCGCAGCATGGCCGGGCCGCCGATGTCGATGTTCTCGACCGCGTCGGCCAGGGTGCAGTCGGCCTTGGCGGTGACCGATTCGAACGGGTACAGGTTCAGTACCAGCAGGTCGATGGCACCGATGCCGTGCTCGGCCATCACTGCATCATCCAGGCCCGAACGGCCCAGCAGGCCGCCGTGCACCATCGGGTGCAGGGTCTTGACCCGGCCGTCCATCATTTCCGGGAAGCCGGTGACGTCGGCCACGTCTTTCACGGCCAGGCCCGCATCGCGGATCGCCTTGGCGGTGCCGCCGGTGGACAGCAGCTCCACGCCGCGTGCCGCCAGCGCAGTGGCCAGCTCGACCAGGCCGGTCTTGTCGGAAACGGAGAGGAGGGCCCGGCGGACGGGCAACAGATCAGCAGTCATGGGACAGAATCGGCAGCGGAGCGGGGCCGATATTGTAGGCGGTGGGGGCCGGTGGCGGGCGCCGACGGGCGAAATCGGCTGCCAGCGCGGGCCTGCGGCCCCCTTCGGCACAGCCCGGTTGGTTGCAGACTGCAAGCAATCCGATGGGGCGGCATCGCCCCGATCGGGTAGGCTGTGCCCGGACTGCCAAGGATCAGCAGGTACAGATCGTGTCGATCTATGCATTGAAAGGACGTTTCCAGGACCTGTTGCGTCCGGCCGTACGCGGCCTGTACCGCATGGGGATCACCGCCAATACGGTGACCGTGGCCGCTGCCGTGGTCTCGCTGCTGGTGGCTGCGGCCGTGTGGTGCTGCGCGCCGGCGCAACCGCTGCTGTACCTGCTGCTGCCGCTGTGGATGCTGCTGCGCATGGCGCTCAACGCCGTGGACGGCATGCTGGCCCGCGAGTTCGGCCAGCAGTCGCGGCTGGGCGCCTATCTGAACGAGTTGTGCGATGTGATCGCCGATGCGGCGCTGTACCTGAGCCTGCTCAGCGTGCCGGGCGTGCGCCCGGAAGCACTGTGGCTGCTGGCCTGGACCGCGGCCCTGAGCGAGTACGCCGGGGTGCTGGGGCTGATGGTCGGTGCCAGCCGCCGCTATGACGGCCCGATGGGCAAGAGCGATCGCGCCTTCGTGATCGGTGCGCTGGGCCTGCTGCTGGCGTTTGAGTGGGTTGGCGCGATGACGGTCACTGGCGTGGCCGCGGCCATGGCGGTGCTGTGCGTGCTGACGATGATCAATCGCGTCCGTCGCGGACTGCGGGAAGCGGCGGTTTCGCCGAATTAATCAAGCAGATACAAAAAGACAATCAGGAGATTGCATGCGTCAGGCGCAGGAGCGGGAATTCCACAGCTTCGACCAGGTACCGCTGTTCTACCGGTACTGGGCGAGCACCACCGCAACCCCGGCCACCAAGGCCATCGTGCTGTTGCACCGCGGCCACGAGCACTCCGGGCGTGTCACCCACCTGGTCGATGAGCTGGACCTGCCCGACACCGCCTTCTTCGCCTGGGATGCGCGCGGCAATGGCCGTTCGCCGGGGGCGCGTGGCGATGCACCGGGCTTCCCGGCGCTGGTGCGTGACCTCGACAGCTTCATCGCCCACATCGGCGCCGAGCACGGTATCGCGGTGCAGGACATCGCGGTGATCGCACAGAGCGTGGGGGCAGTGGTCGCCGCCACCTGGGTGCACGACTATGCACCACGCCTGCGCGCGCTGGTGATGGCTTCGCCGGCGTTCAAGGTGAAGCTGTACGTGCCGTTCGCACGCCCGGGCCTGGCGCTGATGCAGAAGCTGCGCGGCAATTTCTTCGTCAACAGCTACGTCAAGCCGCAGTGGCTGACTCACGATCCGGCGCGGGTGGAAAGTTATCGCACCGATCCGCTGATCACCCGGCCGATCTCGGTGCGCGTGCTGCTGGGCCTGTACGAGGCCGCCGACCGCATCGTGGCCGATGCGCAGGCGATCAGTGTGCCGGTGCAGCTGCTCGTGTCCGGCTCGGACTTCGTCGTGCATCGCGGCCCGCAGGACCGCTTCTACGAGCGCCTGTCCAGCCCGATCAAGGAGCGCGTGCACCTGCCGGGCTTCTTCCACGACACGTTGGGCGAGCGCGATCGGGCGCCGGCGCTGGCGCGCATCCGCGGTTTCATCCAGGCGCGTTTTGCCGAGCCGCTGCGTGAGCTGTCACGCCGCGATGCGCACCGCCATGGGCCGACCTTCGAGGAATCGGAAATCCTGGCCTGGCCACCGGAACGCAACAGCCTGGCCGACCTGCGCTGGCGCGTGGTGCGTGGCGGCCTGCGCTTCGGTGGCACGCTGTCCGAAGGCATCGCGCTGGGCCTGCAGACCGGTTTCGATTCCGGCAGCACGCTGGATTACATCTACCGCGACCAGGCACGCGGCAAGGGCCCGCTCGGCCGCATTGTCGACCGCAACTATCTGGATGCGATCGGCTGGCGCGGCATCCGCGTGCGCGGCCAGCACCTGCAGGAACTGCTGCGCGATGCCGCCCAGCGCCTGCGCGGGGAGGGCACGCCAGTGCGCGTGCTGGACGTGGCCGCTGGCCATGGCCGCTACGTGCTGGAAGCGCTGGGCCGGGGCGAGCAGCGCGCCGACCGCATCCTGCTGCGCGACTTCAGTGATCTGAACGTGACCCAGGGCCACGCCTTGATCGAGCGCCTGGGTGCGGCCGACATCGCCCGCTTCGAACAGGGCGATGCGTTCGACCCGGCACAGTTGGCGCAAGTCGACCCAGCGCCGACGCTGGCGGTGGTATCGGGCCTGTACGAACTGTTCCCCGACAACGACGCCGTGCTGCGCTCGCTGCAGGGCATCGCTGCAACGGTGCCGGTGGGTGGCTACCTGGCCTACACCGGCCAGCCCTGGCACCCGCAGCTGGAATTCATCGCCCGCGCGCTGACCAGCCACCGCGGCGGCGCCGCGTGGGTGATGCGGCGCCGCACCCAGCAGGAAATGGATGAGCTGGTGCGCCTGGCCGGGTTCGAGAAGGTGGCGCAGCGTATCGATGACTTCGGCATCTTCACCGTGTCGCTGGCGCGCCGGACCGCGTGATGGCAACGCTCGCCGCAACCCCGCTGGCCGTGGAGGGGCGCCCCTGGCGGCGCGCCCTGCTGTGGCTGGCCCTGCTGGGCCCGTTCTTCTTCGCCAGCTATGGCTTTGCCAACTGGATGGCCGGCCGCCATGCCGAACTGCCGGTGATGGCCTTCGGCTGGGAAACGCAGATTCCGTTCGTGCCATGGACGATCGTGCCGTACTGGTCGATCGATCTGTTCTACGCGATCTCGTTTTTCCTGTGCCGTCAGCGCTTCGAACTGGACCGGCACGCGCTGCGGCTGTTCAGTGCACAGCTGATCGCCGTGACCTGCTTCCTGCTGTGGCCGCTGCGCTTCAGCTTCGAGCGTCCGGAGATCGGCGGTGTGTTCGGCTGGCTGTTCGATGTGCTGCTGGGCTTCGACAAGCCGTTCAACCAGGCGCCATCGCTGCACATCGTGCTGTTGATCGTGCTGTGGGTGAAGTTCGCGCAGTACCTGCACGGTGTGTGGCGCTGGGTGCTGCACGTATGGGCGCTGCTGATCGGCGTCTCGGTGCTGACCACGTTCCAGCACCATTTCATCGATATCCCGACCGGCCTGCTGGCCGGCTGGCTGTGCGTCTGGCTGTGGCCAGAGCAGGGCACACCACCGTTGCGCGCCTGGCGCACCGCACGTGATGCCAAGCGCTGGCGCCTGGCGGGGCTGTACCTGCTGGGGGCCGCTGTGCTGCTGGTGCCGGTGGTATTTCTGCGTGGCGCGGCGTTGTGGCTGCTGTGGCCGGTGGTGTCGTTGCTGCTGGTGGCGCTGGCGTATGCCGGGCTGGGTGCGGCGGTGTTCCAGAAGCGGGCCGATGGTCGCCTGACCATGGCCGCACGCTGGCTGCTGGCGCCGTACCTGGGTGCAGCCTGGATCAATTCACGGCTGTGGACGCGGCGTGCGCCGCAGGCGGTGCCGGTGATGGATGGCGTGTGGCTGGGGCGCATTCCCTGTGCTGCGTTGCCAACATCCTTGGTCGGCGTGGTCGATGCCTGTGCTGAACTGTCCTGTCGTGCACCGGGCGCGGCGTATGCCAGCGTGCCGATGCTGGACCTGGTGGTGCCCACGCCGGAACAGTTGCGCGCGGCGGCCGAGGCCATCGAGCGGCTGCGTGCGCATGGACCGTTGCTGGTGTGCTGCGCACTGGGCTATTCGCGCAGCGCCGCCAGCGTGGCGACGTGGCTGCTGCGCAGTGGTCGCGCCGTGGATGTCGAGGCGGCGGTCGCGATCGTGCGTGCCGCACGACCGGGCGTCGTGATGGGGCAGGCGCATCTGCGCGCCATCGCGGCAGCAAAGGGAGACCGTACATGAGCGCGGTTCCCGACCTTGCGACCATGCGGTTGCTGCTGCGCCAGGGGCGTTGGCCCGCGCTGCTGTCGCTGGGGTTGCTACTGGTGGCGTTGCTGTTGCTGGGCATCGAACCGGGGCTGGCGATGATCGCCGCCGGGCTGTTGCTGCTCAGTGTTGCCGCGGGCATCGCACAGATCTACCACGCGTGGCGGGTGGAGCTGGATGCCAGCCTGTTGCAGCTGCTGCGCGATGAAGGCCTGGAGGGCGATGCTGCCGCGCGCCGCACCGACCAGCTGCTGCACGACAGTGGCCTGCGCCGCGCGTCGCCCGATGTGCCACTGCGCGGCTGGGATGCGCGCTGGGCCGGCATGCGTCGCCTGCTGCTGCGCCAGTACCTGCTGACCGCAATGCAGTTCGCACTGCTGGTGCTGGCCGTGTTGTGGCCGCAGACGTGAACGGGAGGGACCGATGTTCGCTGAATTGATTGCGCGCGCCTGCAGTGGCGCGATCCATGTGGTGACCGGCGCCCGCGCGTTGTGGATCGGCTGTGCGCCGTCCAGCGAGCGACGCGTGTATTACGGCAACCACGCCAGCCACGGCGACTTCGTGCTGATCTGGTCGTCGATGCCCCCGGCACTGCGGCGGCAGGTGCGCCCGGTGGCCGCGGCCGAATACTGGCAGCGCGATGGCCTGCGCCGTTACCTGATCGATGCGGTGTTCAACGGTGTGCTGGTCGAGCGCGAGGCCGGCCATCGCCAGCAGGATCCGCTGCAGGTACTGCGCGATGCCGTGGACGAAGACTGCTCGCTGATCCTGTTCCCGGAAGGCACGCGCAATGTCGGCGATGAGCCGCTGCTGCCGTTCAAGAGCGGCATCTACCACCTGGCGCGGCAACGGCCGGAGCTGGAGTTCGTGCCGGTGTGGATCGACAACCTGAAGCGGGTGATGCCGAAGGGCCGGTTCCTGCCGTTGCCACTGCTGTGTACGGCCACCTTCGGCACGCCGCTGCGGCTGCAGGCCGACGAGGACAAGGCCGCGTTCCTGGCGCGCAGCCGGCAGGCGCTGCTGGACCTGGCGCCGAATGGAGGTCGTGCATGAGTTTCGTGTTGGATGTATCTGGCGATCTGGCGACGCAGAGTGTCGGCCAGCAGACCGGCCTGCTGTTCGCTGGCGTCGGCGCGGTGCTGGTGCTGGCGACGTTGGTGGCCGAGACCCTGCGCTGGCGCCAGCGTGGGCGGCCCAGCGCGGTGATCGCCAACCTGGTCTCGCGCATCCGCGCCTGGTGGGTGATGGCGATCGTGGTCGGGCTGGCGCTGTTCTTCGGCCGTGCCGGGGTGATCGTGCTGTTCGCGATCATCTCGCTGTTCGCGCTGCGCGAGTTCATCACCCTGGCGCCGACCCGTTCAGGCGACTACTACGCGCTGCTGGCCGCGTTCTATATCGTGCTGCCTTGGCAGTACTACCTGGTGTGGATCGACTGGTACGGCATGTACACGCTGCTGATCCCGGTCTATGCGTTCCTGTTCCTGCCGATCCTGTCGACCATCGGCGGCGACACCACCCACTACCTGGAGCGGACCGCGAAGGTGCAGTGGGGGCTGATGATCTGCGTGTTCTGCATTTCGCATGTACCGCTGCTGCTGAACCTGCATGTGCCCGGGCATGATCCGTCGCGCAACGTGCTGCTGTTCGCCTTCCTGGTGATCGTGGTGCAGTCCTCGGACGTGCTGCAGTACATCTGGGGCAAGCTGCTGGGCAAGCACCTGATCGCACCGAAGCTGTCGCCGTCGAAGACGGTGGAGGGTTTCGTCGGCGGCGTGCTCAGTGCCAGCGCGCTGGGCGCGGCGCTGTGGTGGATCACCCCGTTCACGCCGTTGCAGGCGTTCGGCCTGTCGCTGCTGATCAACCTGATGGGGTTCTGGGGCGGCCTGGTGATGTCGGCGATCAAGCGCGATCGCGGCATCAAGGACTGGGGCCACATGATCGAGGGCCATGGCGGCATGCTCGACCGGCTGGATTCGGTGTGCTTCGCCGCGCCGGTGTTCTTCCATGTGGTGCGGTACTACTGGAAGGCGGGCGGCGGCGGCTGATTCCGTGGGGGCGGCATCCACGCATGGCGTGGATCTACCGGTAGTGCCGGTCGCTGGCCGGCAACGGCAACATCCTGCCATCGTTCATGGGGTTGCCGGCCAGCGGCCGGCACTACCCGCGCTCGCTTACGCGCTGATGCCGTATTCCTTCAGCTTCTTGCGCAGGGTGGCGCGGTGGATGCCCAGCATCGCGGCGGCCCGGCTCTGGTTGCCTTCGCAGTGGTTGAGCACTTCCACGAACAGCGGAATCTCCATCTCGCGCAGCACGATCTCGTAGACATCGTCCGCGTCGCAGCCATCAAGGTCACGCAGGTAACGGCGCACGGACTGGGCGACATGTTCACGCAGCGGTGGCCGGGGAGCGCCACGACTGTTGTCAGGACGAGAAAGGACAGCGTTCAAGGGGGTTCCCGATTCGGTTGGCCCGTGCGCGCGAAGCGCGCGGCCGGACGAGGTGGTGGCGGTCAGTCTAGCGCGAGCGTGCCCGGCCTGCCATGACCGGGCGGCCGCTTATGATCAAAGGAAGTCGAAGGTGAATGCGACGGTAGACGCCGCGGGCTCCTGTACGCGGAAGGCGACGCGTGCGCTCTGTCCCGGTTCCAGCAGGGCCGCACCGGGGTTCTCGCCCAGGTACTGCGCGGGCGTGAACACGCCGCTGCCGATCACCCGGCCATCGGCATCGGACAATGACAGACGCAGGTCCGGCCACGCCTGTGCCCAGCGCGCATCGTTGCGGATGCTGGCCTGCACCTGCAGCACGCCGGCCTGGCCTGGCAGGGGGCGGATCTCGCGGCTGGTCATGGTGAACGCAGTGGGTTCGTGCCAGGCGGGCAGGCTGCAGCGCAGCACGCCGCACAGCGTCCCCAGCCATGCGCGGTTGCCGGCGTCGGCGGCCAGCCGCGCGCGGTCGGCCAGCACGCTCTGCAGCACCAGCAGCAGCGCCAGCGCGGCGACCAGCAGCCAGTGCCAGCGCGGCGTCGGCAGGGTGCGTGGGCGCGCATTGCCGAGGAAACTGGGTGCGTCGGCGGTAACCGCCGTTGCCGGTAGTGCGACCGGTGCCGGTTCGATGGCCGCGGTGTCATCAACGATGACCGTGTCATCGTCGTGTTGCATCTCCGCCGCCGGCGCAGGGGCCAGGTCGAGGGGCGCGGCCGGCGACTGCGTTGCAGACGCAGCAGGCCCAGCTTGGTCCTGCGCGCGCGTATCGGTCGCAGGCGCAGCCTCACCTTCCGGCGTCGTGCGCAGGAAGGTAGCCAGGGGGCGGCGCGGTGGGTTCGGCTCGGACATGCTCAGGGCGCGGGCTCGGATCCAGCGGTCATTCAACCACGATCAGGCGCGGCGTACGCCGGTGATGCGCATCCAGTCGCCGTCCTGGGTGGCCTGCAGGTCGTCGAACCATGCGGCGTAGCGCTGCAGCAGTTCGCCTTCCTGGCCATGCAGGATGCCCGACAGGGCGATGCGACCGCCGGCGGCGACGCGTGCGGCCAGCAGCTCGGCCAGCGCATCCAGCGCCGAGGCAAGGATGTTGGCGACCACGATCGGATAGGTGGCGACCGGTTCGTCCTGCGGCAGGTACACATGCATGCGGGCCTGCTCGCCATTGCGCTCGGCATTGTCGGCGGTGGCGACCAGCGCCTGCGGATCGTTGTCCACGCCGATCGCTTCGGCGGCGCCCAGCTTCAGCGCGGCCAGCGCGAGGATGCCCGAGCCGCAGCCGAAATCGAGCACGCGCTGGCCCTGCAGCAGTCCATTCACGGCCAGCTGGTCCAGCCAGCGCAGGCACAGGGCTGTGGTCGGGTGGGTGCCCGAACCGAAGGCCAGGCCCGGGTCCAGTCGCACCACGGCCGCATCGGCGGCCTGTGCGGCTTCCGGCAGTTCATGGTTCCACGGCACGATCCAGGTACGGCTGCCGAAATCCATCGGCTGGAACTGGTCCAGCCAGGCGCGTTCCCAGTCTTCGTCCTCGACGGCACGGAAGCTGCCACCACTCCAGTCCAGCTCCGGGTCGAAGGATTCCAGCGCGGCCAGCAGCAGCAGGGCGTTGCTGTCGGCGGGGAACAGTGCGCTCAGCACCAGGGTGTCCCACAGCGGGGTCTCGCCCACGCCCGGCTCGAGGATGGCCTGTTCGTTGCTGGTATCGGCCTCGGCATCGAGCAGGGTGACGGCCAGTGCGCCGACGTCCTCCAGCGCGTTTTCATAGCGGGGCTGGGTGGCTTCGGTGCAACGCAGGGTCAGTTCCAGGAACGGCATGGCGGTGGGGGCAATCACGGGAAAGGGGGCCATGCTAGACCATCAAGGCGTCTCCGTATTGCCTGAGATGCTGCCCCAGGATGAACGGAGGTGGTTCAGACAGGCCTGTCGGGCCTTGCTAAACTGGGCACTTTCCTGTGTGCCGTGAACGCTCACTGCCGCCAATGGCCTTTGCTCCGACCCTGAAAACCTGGTTGCTCGTGCTGCCGGCGGTGGCCGTGCTGGGCGTGGCCGGGTATCGGGCCAGCGGCCATGCCGGGTCGGTGCAGACGACGGTGGGCGAGCTGCCGGCGTCGTCGCTGGCAGCGGTGGATGCGGCGGTGCCGCTGCCGGTGGTGCCGGAAGCGCTGGCGCGTCGGCTGGCGGCGTTCGAGCGCGGCAATGCGCTGCCCTCGGGTCTGCCGCTGGATCTGCGCGCCGACATCGAGGATGCCACCGATCTCTACGCCTATGCGCAGCGCCTGCGCGTGCAGGCCGACGACGGCAATCACGAGGCGCGCTGGATGCTCAGTCGGGTCTACGACTACTGCGCTCAGTACGCCATCGACCCCGGCGGCTACCGCTTGGACAACAACGTGCTGGCGGGGTTGGGTCTGACCGCCGCGCCGGCGATGGTGCAGGCACGTGAGCGCGTGGCGCAGCGCTGCGGTGGTTTCGTGCCGGGCGACAAGCTGGGGTCCGCCCTGGTGCTGGCGGAGCGTCGCAAGGCGGCCGCGCAGGGCAACCTGGCAGCGGAAGCATCGCTGTTCGCCGAAGGCGAGCCGTTGCAGGACAGCCCCGAGTATCGCCGTGATCTGGTCGAGCGGGTGCGCACCTCACGCGACCCGGAAGCGTTCATGGCGATCGCGCCGGGCATGGGCGTGCGTGCGGCAGGGGACCGCGCACTCAATGGCCTGGTGGCCGGCGAGCAGCTCAGTGAACTGGCATGGCGGCTTGCGGCCTGCGAACTCGGTCTACCGTGTGGGGCCGACAGTGTGCTGGTCAACAGTTTTTGTGCGAATGGAGGGATCTGTTCGCAGGATGGGACGCAGGATTTCCGGGATTTTGTGTATGACGCTGCGGTTTCGCGGCAAGGTGCGGGGAAAATGAAGCAGTGGATCAAGCGATTGGTTGGAACGAGGGACGGGCAATGAATTACCGTCGATTCCTGCATGGGGCCAAGTTCTGGTTCTGGGTGGCGCTGTTCGTGGCTTACTCGGCCGGCGCGGTCGGGCTGTTGATGATCGACACGTACGAAGATCGTTACCGGCATCTGTCGAAAGTGGAACTGACCACGGTGAAGGCGCACGAAGACGTGCGCCGCGCGGGTGCCAGCCAGGTCGCCGCGGTCTATCGCGCGCAGAGTGGCATGCCGTTCGCCTCGTTGCCGGCCGGCAGCACCTTCCAGGTGGTGTGGCCCGATGGCTCGACCGAGACCATGGTGATCATCGATCCGAGTTCACCCAACGGTATCCGTCCGCTGGCGAACTCGCAGATTCCTGCGACGGCGGCCGACGCGCGCTGAGCCCGCCTGGGTAGAGCCGGGCAGGCCCCGGCTGTGCTTTCCGGCAAGCCGAGCATGGGCTCGGCTCTACAGATACAGAAAAGGGCGGGGATTTCCCCGCCCTTTTCATGTCCAGCACCTGCCGCCGATCAGGTCAACGCGATCGGCTTGTTCTTGCGCTCGGCAAGACGCTTTTCCAGGTAGTGGATGTTCTGGCCACCGGCCTGGAAGCCCTTGTCGCGCATGATCCGCTGCTGCAGGGCGACATTGGTCTTGATGCCATCGACCACCATTTCGCTCAGCGCCACCTGCATGCGGGCGATGGCGGTTTCGCGGTCCGGGCCGTGCACGATCAGCTTGCCGATCATCGAGTCGTAGTTCGACGGCACGCGGTAGCCACTGTAGATGTGGGTATCCACGCGCACGCCAGGGCCGCCCGGCGGATGGAAGCCGGTGATGGTGCCCGGGCTCGGCACGAAGGTCTCGGCGTCTTCGGCGTTGATGCGGCATTCGATCGCATGACCGTTCAGCACCACGTCGCTCTGCTTGATCGAGAGCTTCTGGCCGGCGGCGATCTTCAGCTGCTCGGCCACCAGGTCGATGCCGGTGACCATTTCGGTGACCGGATGCTCCACCTGGATGCGGGTGTTCATTTCGATGAAGTAGAAGCGGCCGTCCTCGTAGAGGAACTCGAACGTGCCAGCGCCGCGATAGCCGATGCGGATGCAGGCTTCCACGCACACCTTGCCGATCTGCTCGCGCTGTTCGGCGGTGATGCCCGGTGCCGGCGCTTCTTCCACCACCTTCTGGTGGCGGCGCTGCATCGAGCAGTCGCGCTCACCCAGGTGGATGGCGTTGCCCTGGCCGTCGGCCAGCACCTGGATCTCCACGTGGCGCGGATTCTCCAGGAACTTTTCCATGTAGACCTCGCCATTGCCGAACGCGGCCTTGGCCTCGCTCTTGGTGGTTTCGATCGAGGTCTTCAGCGAGGCTTCGGCGTGCACCACGCGCATGCCACGGCCACCGCCGCCACCGGCCGCCTTGATGATGACCGGGTAGCCGATCTCACGGGCGATCTTGGTGTTGGCGACGATGTCCTCGCCCAGCGGGCCGCCCGAGCCGGGCACGCACGGCACGCCGGCGGACTTCATCGCGCGGATGGCTTCGACCTTGTCACCCATCATGCGGATGGTGTCGGCCTTGGGGCCGATGAAGATGAAGCCGGACTCTTCCACGCGCTCGGCGAAGTCGGCATTCTCCGACAGGAAGCCGTAACCCGGGTGAATGGCCTGGGCGTCGGTGACTTCCGCCGCGGCGATCAGCGCCGGGATGTTGAGGTAGCTCTGCGGCGACGGCGCCGGACCGATGCAGACCGACTCGTCGGCCATGGCCACGTGCTTGAGGTTGCGGTCGACCGTGGAGTGCACGGCCACCGTGCGGATGCCGAGGGTGTGGCACGCGCGCAGGATGCGCAGCGCGATCTCCCCTCGGTTGGCGATGACGACTTTGTCGAGCATGGCGTGCCCCTCAGCCGATCACGAACAGCGGCTGGTCGAATTCCACCGGCTGGCCGTTCTCGCCGAGGATGGCGACGATGGTGCCGGACGTGTCGGCTTCGATCGGGTTGAACATCTTCATCGCTTCGATGATGGCCAGAGTCTCGCCTTCCTTGACCTGCTGGCCAACGCTGACGAAGGCCGGCTTGTCCGGAGCGGACGAGGCGTAGAAGGTGCCGACCATCGGCGAGCGCAGCACGTGCCCTTCCGGCAGTGCCGGGCCCGGCTTGGCGGTGCCGCCGGTGGAGGCTTCGGTCGGCGACTGCATCGGCATTGCCTGCGCAGCCGGGGCGGCCGGGGCGGCATACACCGGGGCCGGCATCGGCGCGGCGTAGCCGGCCACCGGGGCGCGCGACAGGCGCACCGACTCTTCGCCTTCCTTGATTTCGATTTCAGCCAGGTTCGACTCTTCCAGCAGGTCGATCAGCTTCTTGATTTTGCGGAGATCCATGGTGGCCTCTTTGCTCTTGATGTCAGTGTGGTGGGAAGCGCATCGCGCTCGGGTCAAAGCAGTTCGTAGAACTCGCGCAGCTGCCGCGTACGGTCGCGCGTCTGGGTGATCAGGCACTGCATCTTCGCAGGGTTGCGCGAGGTGCCGTCTGCATTGAAGGCGTAGACTGCCTCGCAGTCTGCATCGCGCAGGGTTATCCAGATGCGCTGGGCCTTCACCAGCTGCTGTTCGGCCGCTGCGCAGCGGCTGCAGCTGCCATCGGCGGCCTGCGCCTTCAGTTCGCCGCGCGCCTGGACGTAAACGGCGTTCAATGCGCTGTCGGCGTCATCCAGGCGATCGGAATCGCACATGTCGCGCTCGTAGCCGCCGGTGGCCTGCGCGCAGTCAATGCCGGCGGCCGCGCGCTCGGCGGCGACGCTGGCGCCGCACACGCCGGCCCACAGCACGATGCAGGCAAGCACTCTTGGGAGCATCTTCACGCGCGGGCCGCCTGCACGCGCAGCAGCGCTGCGTCCATCGCGTAGCGGTAGCTGTCGGCGCCGAATCCGCACACCACGCCCACGGCCTTGTCACTGAAGTAGCTGTGCTGGCGGAACGGTTCGCGGGTATGCGGGTTGGACAGGTGGATCTCGATGAACGGCACCGCCACCGCCGCCAGCGCATCGCGCAGGGCGACCGAGGTGTGGGTGAACGCGGCGGGGTTGATCAGGATGAAAGCGGTTCCGTCGTTGCGCGCGGCCTGCACGCGGTCCACCAGTACGTGCTCGGCATTGGACTGCAGGCTCTCCACGGCGTGCCCGGCAGCCGATGCCTGGGCGGCCAGGGCCTGGTCGATGTCGGCCAGCGTGGTGTGGCCGTAGACCTCCGGCTCGCGGGTGCCGAGCAGGTTGAGGTTGGGGCCGTGCAGGACCAGCAGCTTCGCCATGGGATCCGGAAGACGGGAAAGGGCGGCAGTCTGGCGGAACCGGCGGATGCTGTCCAGTTCGGCGAAGTTTGCTGCGTTTCAATCGATTGTTTGAAATCTGCCGGAGCGCTTGTGGCCGTACGGCGGGCGCTGGATCAAGGCGCGCTGAACGTCGTGCTGGCCGGGGATGCAGGCACGTAGGCCGACGATGCCGGCAAGGCCGGGGGCTGACCGATGCCGCAACGGGCCGTGATGCGCTAGATCCACGCCATGCGTGGATGAAGGAAGTTCGGTGCGCAGCAAGCTACGCACCCACCGAGGGGCAGCCCAAGGCGCGCTGCACGCCACCCACCGCCCCCGCCACGCACCCGCTCAGGTCTCCAGCGGCACCGTCGGCACCACGTTCGGGAACACCTCCTCCAGTGGCTCCCGTTCCCCCGGCTTCGGCGCCGGCCAGTTGTAGGCATTCACCGGCTGCGCGCGGTTCACCCACAACGCGTAATGCAGATGGTCGGCGCGGCCATCGCCGGTATTGGGGTGGATCAGGATGGTCAGGCCCAGGCTGTTGAGCTGCAGCCAGGGCACCAGCACCGGCAGCAGGTCGTTGGTGAAGCCGAAATAGAACGACGGGGTAACGTGCGGGCCGCGTGGCTCCAGGTTCCAGTTGCCCAGCTCCACCGGGAAACGCTCCGCCGCCCAGCGCCGCAACAGGGCCGCCTTCTCGAAGCTGTCCTCGTCGAAGTAGATATGCGCGTGATAGCTCTTGATATCGGTGTAGGCACGTGGCCGGGCAGGCAGCGTGGCCTCGCCGGGGCGCACGCTGGTCGGGCGCGGGGTCGGTTCGCTGGCCGTGGCGTGGCCCCAGGGGCTGCTGCCCTCGGGTGCCGGCGGAACAATGGCGCGGAAGCCGGGGCGTCCAGGCTCGGTGGTGTTCAAGGCGCTATCGCTGCGCGCGGCTGCGGTCGAGGTGCTGGCCAGGCCGCCGGCGGCCAGTCCGGCCGACGCGATCAGGCGTCGGCGGGTGGGTGAGAGCAGGTCGGCCCAGTGGGCGTCATCGTCGCCGGCGCCGGTGAGGGGCTGCGGGTCCGGGTGCATGGAGGGCTCCGTGGCGGCACTGTGTGGGCAGGCAAGCACGCTCGGGCAGCGCGCACGGTGGTGTCCAATAAGCAGCCTGCATCACCTCATGCACGGCCGCCTTCATCGCCATTGAGCGCGACGAAGCGGCGGGCTAGGGTGCAGGTCTGCCGTCCCGGAGCCCGCCATGAACTCGCTCGATGCCGACACCCCGCGCAAGCGCGCGGCCTTCCGCCAGCTGCATGCGCAAGGTTGCTTCGTGCTGCCCAATCCGTGGGATGTGGGCAGTGCCCGCTACCTGCAGCGGCAGGGCTTCCAGGCCCTGGCCACGACCAGTGCCGGCTGTGCCTGGAGCGAAGGGCGGCCGGATGGCGCGGTTTCGTTGCCGGCCACGCTGGAGCATCTGCGCCTGATGGCGGCGGCGACCCCGTTGCCGTTGAATGCCGACTTCGGTGATGGCTTCGGCGCTACGCCGCAGGCGGTGGAGGAGGCGGTGGCCGCGGCGCTCGACACCGGCATCGCGGCGTTGTCGATCGAGGATGCCAGCGGCGTGGCCGATGCACCGCTGAGACCCATCGACCAGGCGGTCGAGCGCCTGCGCGCGGCGCGTGCGGCCATCGATCGCGCCGGCGGCGACGTGCTGCTGGTCGGGCGTGCGGAGAACTTCTTCGTCGGCGTGCCGGATCTGCAGGACACCCTGCAGCGCCTGCGTGCCTACGCAGAGGCTGGTGCCGATGTGCTGTATGCACCTGGCATCAGCACGCGCGAGCAGATCAGCGCGGTGGTTGCCGCTGCGGGGTCGAAGCCGGTGAACCTGCTGGTCGGTGGACCGACACCGCTGAGCCTGCAGGACATTGCTGCACTCGGCGTTCGCCGGGTCAGCCTGGGCGGCGCACTGGCCCGTGCCGCGTGGGGTGGGTTGATGCAGGCGACCCAGCCGATCGTGCAGGACGGACGCTTCGATGGCCTGCAGCAGGCGGCTTCCGGGGCCGCGTTGAACGCGCTGTTCCGTTGAGGGAAACCCCGGTGCGGACTCTGGCCAGCAGGGACAGTAGATCCACGCCATGCGTGGATGGATGCGCCTACGCCTACAGCGCTTCCGTCTCACTCTCCGGCAGGACCACGTCCGGTTCCAGGTCGGGCAGCAGCTGCTGCAACAGCCCGGGGTTGTCCGGCAGCGCGGCGCCATCCAGATAGCGCCATTGTGTGGTACCGACGCGCCGCACAGCGACCATGAATGACGTGCTGCGCATCGGCGCTTCGCGCACGCGCAGCAGTGACTGGCGCGGTACGAAGCAGACTTCCTCGTCACCGGCCGCATAGGTGCGGCCCGGCACGCCCGCCTCGTCGCTGATGATGGTGACGCCGGCCTTACGCAGCGCCTTCACCGTGTCGCGGGTCGCCCGCGCATAGGCCTCGTCGCCGCCGGCCAGCTGCTTCAGGCTGGGATGGGTGCGCGCGATGATCAGCTCGGTATCGCCCCGGGCGAAGGCGTCCATCATCGCCTGCACCTCCTTGCGCAATGCAGCCGAGTCTTCCGGGCTGAGTTCACCGGCCGGCGCGGGCGCAACGGCCATTGCCATGGGCAGGACCAGCAGAAGGGCAAGCAGATATCGGTGCATCGTCGGGTATCTCAGCGAGAACCGCCGCACTATACGGTGGATGCGGAAACAGCGTCCCACGCATGGTGCTGGTATCCCGGGCGTCTCTACTTACTATTGGTAGTTAGTGAATTCCGGACATCCCCCATGCACACTCTCATCGTTACCGCCCATCCTGAATCCGGCGCGTTGACCCATGCCATCGCCAGGCGCATCGGCGAAGCCATCATCGCATCGGACGCCGCCAACCGCGTGACCCACGCCGATCTGATGGCCGAAGGCTTCGATCCGCGCTTCAACATGCAGGACCAGGCGCTGTTCCGTGGCACCGGCGCAACTCCGGCCGACGTCGCCGCCGAGCAGGCGCGGCTGGAGGCTGCCGACACACTGGTACTGGTCTACCCGTTGTACTGGTGGTCGTTCCCCGCGCTGCTGAAGGGCTGGATCGATCGTGTGTTCACCCAGGGCTGGGCCTACCAGGACGGCGCCGATGGCAAGGTGCAGAAAAAGCTGCAGCGGTTGCGCGTGCACCTGGTCGGCATCGGCGGGGCCGGCGCGGACATGATCGAACGGCGCGGCTACGGCGCGGCGATGAAGACCCAGATCGACATGGGCATCTTCGATTACTGCGGCGCACGCGTGCTGTCGTCAGACCTGCTGCTGGATGCGGATTCCGGTGCGGCCGAAACGCATCTGCAGACCGCGCTGGTGATCGGCCGTAAAATAGGCACTCCGATGCGCTGATCGCCGTGCTCCGCCGATGCCCGCCAACGCTGTTCCCACGCGCCGCCGATTGACCCGCGAGCAACGCGCCCGCCAGTTGCTGGACGTGGCTTGGGCGCTGGTCGGCGACGAAGGTACCGCTGCGCTGACGCTGGGACGGCTGGCCGAGGCAGCGGGTGTGACCAAGCCGGTGGCCTACGATCACTTCGTGACCCGCAACGGCCTGCTGGCCGCGCTCTACGATGACTACGACGGCCGCCAGACGCTGGTCTTCAACGAGCGCATCGGCCGTGCCCGGGCGCAGTTGGCCGATCGTGCGGCGGCCATCGCCTCCGGCTACATCGACTGCATCCTCAGCCAGGGCAGTGAAGTGCAGGGCATCCTTGCCGCGTTGGTCGGTGCACCTGAACTGCACGAGGTGCGGCGGCGCTACCAGCAGGACTTCATCGACAACTGCCAGGTCTGGCTGGGCCCGTTCGCCGCCGACGGCACGGTATCGCTTGCAGGACGCTGGGCGATTCTCGGTGCGGCCGAGGCCCTGTCCGAAGCCGTGGCGGCAGGCGCGCTGGACAAGGCAGAAGCCGAGGCCGAGCTGCAGCGCTTGATCGTGGCGACGGTCAAGCGGCGCTGAGCCGCTCAGGCGTCGGCGGTGTTGTCGGCCAGCGCCGCGAACCCGGCGGCCAGCCGTTCGCGCACAAGGGCATCGCGTGCGTCGCGGCTTTCAGAACCCAGCACCACGATGATCAGGCGTACCGGCTGGTCCCGCCCGGGCACTGACCGGCATGCGGTGGCGGCCAGGCAGAAGCCTGCGGCCTGGGTGTAGCCGGTCTTCAAGCCATCCACGCCGTCATCGCTGAGCAGCGCGTTCTGGTTGTTGCGGCTGAAGCTGCCATGCGCGAACGCGCGCTGCGCGGTGATTGCCAGTATCTGCGGATGGTCATTCAGCAGGCAGGCGGCGAGTACTGCCATGTCGCGCGCGCTGGAGGCATGGTGCGGAGTGGTGATGCCGGAGACGCTGGCGAACCAGCTGCTGCGCAGGCCAAGCTGGCGCGCGTGCCGGTTCATGCGCTCCAGGAACGCAGGCTGTGATCCGTCCAGATGGCGTGCGATGGCCAGCGCCGCATCATTGCCGGAGACGATCATCAACCCTTCCAGCAGGCGTGCCAGGCTGACCGTTTCGCCGGGCACCAGGCCCATGCGCGTTTCATCATCGGCCACCGCATGCACATCTTCGGCGGCGATGGTGACCGCCTCGTCCCACGCACGACCGTTCTCTTCGACGCATTCGTAAGCGGCGTAGGCAGTCATCAGCTTGGTAAGCGAGGCCGGTTGCCGCGCGATGTCCGCGTTGCGCTGGTGGACCACCGCGAAGGTTGCCGCATCGAGGGTGATCGAGGACAACGGCGCGCGCGCAGGAGCAGGAGACGGCATGGAGGGGCCGATGGAGGAGGGCCTGCAGGATAGCCTGCGGCGGCTGCATGAAGCTGCAATATTGAAACGATATAACGTACCGTCATTGTGGGCCGCTGCTGGCCCGATTGGATCTCCGATGACTGCACGCACGCCACGCCGCTGGCTCCATTCCTCGCTGCTGCTTGCGCTGGCCGCGCTGTGCGGCTGCCAGCCCAACCTGCGCGTCGAGGCTGTTGCTTCCGGCCAAGCGCGCCCGCACAACGTGATCGTGATGATCAACGACGGCGCCGGTTGGGGTACCTGGGACGCCGCTGCCTACTGGCAATACGGCAGCCGCGACGGTGCGCCGTATGCGGAGTTTCCGCAGCGCCTGGCGGTAACCACCTTCCCGTTGAACGCCAGCAGCCAGCCGACCCGCGACAACGCACAGACCTTGGGCTACGACGCGGGCAAGGCCTGGGACAGCGAGCCGGTGCCGGCGCCGGACCTACCGTTCGTCGGCTACCAGTACCTGGCCGCGGTCGCGACAGACAGTGCTGCGGCCGGTACGGCGTTGTCCTCGGGCATCAAGACCTACAACAACGCCATCAATTACAACAACGATGGCAATCCGGTCGAGTTCAATACGCTGCGCGCCAAGCGCTTGGGCATGGCGACCGGCGTGGTGACTTCGGTGCCTTTCGCGCACGCCACGCCGGCTGCGTTCGCGGCGCAGAACGAATCGCGCAACAACTATCACGCCATTGCGCACCAGATGCTGGCGCAGGGCCACATGGACCTGGTGATGGGCACCGGCGGTCCCGGCTACAGCGTTGATGGTCGCGCCTGTGACGAGAGTGCCGGCGCGGCCAAGGCCGAGGGCTGCGCGAACCCGTGGGAGTGGGTATCGCAGCAGGATTGGCAGCAGCTGGAAGCGGGCAGCACCGTTGCCGGCAATCCGGCGGGACCGTGGCGCCTGATCCGCAGCAAGGATGAGTTCGCCGCGCTGGCGCAGGGACGGTTGCCGGCCGATCGGCCGCTGATCGGCGTGCCGCGCGTGGCCAACACACTGCAGCAGGCGCGCCAACTGCAGGTGCTGGGCAAGGATGTGGCCACGCCTTCCGGTGTGAGGAAGATCGACAGCGTGCCGGATCTTGCGACCATGACCCGTGGTGCGCTGCGGTTCCTGCAGCAGCGTTCGTCCGACGGCCTGTTCCTGATGGTGGAAGGTGGCGCCACCGACTGGGCGGCGCATACCAGTGCCTGCGGCACCGAATGGCACTACGGCCAGTGCAGCGACCAGCCGCAGTACGGCCGGCTGATCGAGGAAACCGTCGAGTTCAACGACGCGGTGGCGGCGGTGGTCGACTGGATCGAGCGCAACGGTGGCTGGGAGCGCAACCTGCTGATCGTCACCACCGACCACGACAACAGCATGCCGATGGGCCCGGATGCACAGAACGTCGCCTTCGAGCCGATACGCAACAACGGCCGTGGACGCATGCCGGGGATGAGCTTCCGCCCCACCGGCAACCACTCCAACGCGCTGGTACCGCTGTGGGCCAAGGGCGCCGGCGCGGAGCTGCTGGGCAAGCGCGTGCGGGGCGTCGATGCCGGCTACCGCCAGCATGTGCGCTGGAACGACGGCAGCTACATCGACAACACCGACGTGGCTGCGGCGGTGCAGGAGGCGCTGCAGCGTCCACGGTAACGCTCGGTTGCGTCCCGGCTGTTGTCGAGGCAGCCTGCGCACATGCAGTCGGATATCCGCATCGACGGTCGTTTCTTCGCCTACGTCTTCCCCTGTGCGTGGGAAGACTACGCGAAGATCGGTTTTTCACGTGATCCGCTCGGACGCATCAGCACATTGCACCGGCGTTGGTTCGAGTTCTTCGACCTCGACGCCGGTGCACTGGTGGAAGCGGAAAGCGAGCGAGATGCGCGGGATCTGGAGCTGCAGCTGCGTTCGCCGTTCAAGGCGCACCGCGCACCAGCGCCGATGACGGTCCAGGACAAGGCTGGAGGTCGCACCGAATGGGTACGTGGTGCCAACCCGGCTTTGTCGCTTGCGATTGCCGCATTGGGCGATCAAGGTTATCGCTGTTATCCGCTGAAGGCGTGGCTGCAGGCCGCGATGCGTCTGCGCATGGACCGGTTGCACGACTGGGCTGCGGTGCAACTTCCGGAAGAGGAAGGCCTGCGGACGCCCGGTGGCCCCGGCGAGGGGGCGCTGCGTGACACCCTCGACGGTTGTCGGGCATTGGATATCGATCCGATCCCGTGGCTGCCTGAACACGTCCAACGCTGGTATGCAGGTTGAGGGGCGTTCAACGGTTTCGCGGCGGCTGAACAGGCGCGGCGGGTAGCCGCACGCACTGCGGGGCAGGGGCGGGCGGGCTGGCCAGCTGGCGTGCCAGCTCGGCGCTGGCCACGTGGCCGTGCAGGAACAACAGGCTGCCGAAGATGTTCATGAGCGTGCCTCCACTTGAGTGGATTGCACGATACGGGCAGCATGGACGGGCAAAAAGCGATATTTCCGCAAGCGTGTCTTGAGAGGAATTCAAGCCTGATGTCCCGTCCTCCGCTCCATGCCCTGCAAGGTTTCGTGGCTGCCGCCCGGCTCGGCAACCTGTCACGAGCAGCGGCATCAATGAACCTGACCGTCAGTGCGCTCAGCCATCAGATGCGTCAGTTGGAAGAGCGGCTGGGGCAGCCGCTGCTGGTCCGCCAGCCGCGTGGCGTCACCCTCACGCTTGAAGGCCAGCGCCTGCTCGACCAGGTGGGACCGCATCTGGATGCGATCAACGAAGCCTTCCAGCCCTATGCCGCACGCGCCGAGCACGTGCTGACGATCAGCGCGGTGCCGTCGATGGCCTCGGCGTGGTTGGTGCCACGCCTGGGTCACTTCGTGGCTGAGCACCCACAGATCGAGATCAACCTGCAGTCGAGTGAACGCCTGGTTGATTTCGAGCGGCAGCGCCAGTTCGACGCCGCGCTGCGGCTGGGCAGCGGGCAGTGGCCGGGCCTGCTGGTGGAGCCGCTGTTCGACGAGTGGCTGGTACCGATGGCCAGCCCGGCGCTGATCGAACGCATGGGCGGCATTGACCGCGTGCCGCTGAACCAGTGGCCGCTGCTGGGGGATCCCGATGGTGCGTGGGGCGCCTGGTTCGCGCTGAGTGGGCAGAACCCGCCGCCGCGCTTCGTGGCGGTGCTGGATGATTCGGAGGCGCATCACCGCGCGGCGCTGGACGGGGTAGGCGTGGCGCTGGGACGGGTGACGCGGGCGCGGCTGCTGCTGGATTCCGGCCAACTGGTGGCGCTGTCCAGCCTGCGACTGAAAACCGCCTGGCCGCATTGGCTGGTCTACCCGCAACGCTCGGCCCGCCATCGCGGCTTCCTCGCCTTCCGCGACTGGCTGCACGCGCAGGCCGCCGAGCACGTGCGGCACATGGCAGACGCGCATTTGTAGAGTCGAGCCATGCTCGACTGACTTTTCGCAGGAGCAGTCGAGCATGACTCGACGCTACAGTCACCGCACCAGCGTGACCGCCTGCCCGGCGCGCGCGAACGCTTCCTCCAGCAACGGGCCTGCCTTGATCGCCTCCACTGCCTGGAACAACGCCTGCAGCGCGTCGGCCGGGCGTGAGGCCGGCGCCGCCACCGCCTGTCGGATCGCGGTGAAGCGATCGGGCAGCACGCGGTGGCCAGGATGCGACCGCGCCCAGGCTTCCAGTGGCTGACGCACGCCGGCGGCAGCATCCAGGCGCTGGTGGTCGAACAGGTCAATGGCGGCCGCAGACGTGTCGGCGCGTTCGATCATGGCGTGGCGCAGTTCGCGGCTGAGAAACAGGTCGTAGGCCGCGCCACGCCCCACCGCGATGCGCAGCCCCTCGTGGTCGAGGTCGGCCACCTGATGCGCAGGGCTGTCCTCGCGAACCAGATAGGTGCCTTCAATCTCCACGTACGGGGCACTGAAGGCAATGCGGTCGGTACGTGCCGGATCGATGGCCAGGAAGGCCAGATCCCAGCCGTCTTCGCCCGCTGCGGCGACCACCGAGGCTGCGGCATCGTGGCAGGTGAAGCGTGCCTGCACCCCCATCCGTTGCGCCAATGCGGTAGCCAGTTCCAGTGAGGGGCCGCGCGGTGAGCGCGCATCGCCCTGTGCCAGCACCGGGTTGCCCAGGTTGATCGCCACGCGCAGGAAGCCGTGCGGTGCCAGCGTGCTTCGGTGGTCGGCCAGGGACATGCAGGACTCCACGGGGCAGGGGAGACCCAGCATGCCAACAATGATGTCCGCGTGGCGTGGAATCAGCCACGCGCGGCGAAGGTGCCGTGGAAGCCCAGTGGTACCGCATACGGCAGCCAGGCCTGTGCCAGCGGACCGTCGTCCAGGTGGCGGGCATCGAGCACCGCCAGGCCGCTGCGCTTGTTCACCGGATCGAGCAGGGTGCCGATCAGCCAGCCGTCATCGGCGTTGCGGCTGCCCGGGCGCGGTACGAACACATGCTCTTCGGCCATGATGTCCGGTCCATAGTTCCACAGCTGGCGGCGCCCGCGCTCGATGTCGAACGCGGCCACCGCATTGAAGTACGGTGCGGTGGCCGGGCCGTCGATGGTCGGCGCGTACAGGCGCGCACCGCGGGTACCGGCGGAACGGGGGTCGAACAGCGGGAACTCCACCGCGCTGATGCCCAGCGGCTGCCAGCGGGCCTGGCCACGACGCAGGTCCAGATGCAGCTCGACCAGGCTGGCGCCACTGTTGGCGGCGTGTGCGCCATCACCGGCCATTGCTTCCTTCATCGGCGAGCGCGCCTCATTGATGTCGTCGTGGCGCACTGCGCGCAGCACGATGCCGCCATCGCGGGTGAACGCATCGCCGAAGTGGTAGATCGCCGCGAACGGGGCTTCGAACCACTGCGCCTTGTCCGGCGAATCCTTGGCGACCACCGCGATGCGTACGGGGCGCTGCGATGCGAACTGCATGCGCTCGAAGAAGCTGCCGCCTGTGCCGGTGAAATCGAACGGCATCATCACGAACACCAGGTGCTGGTCGGTCATCGCGAAGGCGTGCAGGTAGCCGTGCTCGGGTGTTTCGATCACATTGGCGCTGCGCAGCTGGCCGTTCGCACCGATGTGCCAGACCAGCAGGCCATGGCCACCCATCAGGCTGATCGAGCCGAAGTTCCAGACGCTGTCGTCGCGGTCGCGCAGCGGATGCGCCGAGAACGGCAGCGCGGCGAGGTCCGGACGCCAGGTCACCGGACCCAGCGTCTGCAGGGAATCGGGGTCTACTTCGAATGCCGAGCCGGACTCGCACAGCGCGAACAGGCGGCCATTGATCATGGTTACCGATGTGTTGGCCACGTTGGCATCGTCGTTGTTTCGAACCGCCAACGCACCGGGAACGCTGGTGCCGGCTGCCGGATACTGGAAGCGACCGGCCTTCTGTTCACGGGTGAATTTCGGCGTGGCGACCATGCGCCCGTGATGGGTCAGGCTGCCATCACCATTGAAGCGCCAGCCATGCACCATGCCGTCGCCGTCGAACCAGTGGTCGTAGCGGAAGCCATCGCGCTCGGTCCAGGCCGGGCCGTTGCGGTACAGCGTGCCGGCCAGGCCCGCTGGCAGCTTTCCCTGCAGTTGCACGGTGGCCGGGCCGAGGCGTTCGCTGCCGACGCTGCGCCAGCCGAGCAGCCATGGGTGTTCCTGCATGCCCTGCGCGAACCGCGCCGGGTCGCCGGCGAAGGCGGGAGCGCTGCGCAGCGCGGCGGTGCCCAGGGCCAGGCAGGCACTGCTGCTGAGCAGGGTGCGAAGGAAGCGGCGACGGTCCATGGTGGCCTCGGGGCTGGATGCGGGAATCAGCGCAGGGTGATGTCGATGGCGGCGCCAGCGGCTGGCACGTTGACGCGTGCTTCGTCGAAGGTCGGCTTGCGCATCACCTGCGGGTCGTTGCTGAAGCCGTAGCCTTCCACCGGCATGCCGACCAGGTTGGTGTCGAGCTTGCCGTTGTCGTTCTCGTCGTGGGTGAGCAGCACGGCATAGCTGCCGGCCGGCACGCCCTTGAACGTGAAGTGGGCGCTGTCGCCGCTGGGCGCCGCTTGCTGGGCCTGCACGGGCTTGGCCTTGCCGTCCCAGGCGGCCGCGCTGTCAACCAGGGCAGCACGCAGGGTGCCCGTCTGCACGCGGACGTCGTGCACGGTCACAGCCAGGTCGGCGGCGTGGGCGCTGCCGGCCAGGGCCAGGGCAGTCAGGGCGGTGCTGAGCAGGGCGGTGCGGATCATGGCAGTGGCTCCGGAAGTGGGTGTGGCGGTGTGGAGCCAGTCTGCGTGGGGCGGTGCAGCGGGTTCAGGGCCAGTGGTCATCGATTCGACGTGCCAGAAGTCACTTTCTGCGCTGGACCCATTGCCGCCGGCGCGCGCGCCGGTCAGCATCTGGCCATGCCCAGCCTGTTCCGCCATCTGTTGCGTCCGCTCAGCCTCGCCGGCCTGGTCACCGTGCTTGTGGTCGGCCTGTCGTTCGCGGTGCAGCGCAGTGGCGCCGGGCTGAGCCTGCTGCTGCTTGCTGTGTTCCTGCTGCTGTTCGTGGTGCACGGCTGGGCGTCGATGCCTTCCCGCGTGCGCGCCGTCGCTGCGGCGTTGCAGGCGCTGCTGGCGGTTGCGCTGGTTGCGCTGCAGCCGCGCACTGGAACCGCTCCGGTGCTGCTGGTGGTGCTGGTTGCGCAGCTGGCCGAGCACTGGCCGCCGCGCTTCGTGCTGGGTGTTGCGCTGCTGGCCAACCTGGCGGTGTATGCCGTGCTGCGCCACAGCGGCTTCAGCCAGCCGCTGCTGGTGGTGCTGTTGTATGGCGGCTTCCAGGCGTTCGCCGCGCTGACCGCGCACTATGCCCGCAGCACGGCGCTGGCCCGCGATGATCTTGCACGGGTCAATGCCGACCTGCTGGCTACCCGCGCGCTGCTGGCTGACAGTGCACGCGATGCCGAGCGCCTGCGCCTTGCCCGCGAACTGCACGACGTGGCCGGGCACAAGCTCACCGCGATGCGGCTCAACCTGCGCGCCCTGGCCGCTGACCCTGCGCTGGCCGGTAACGAGGGGCTGGTGCTGGTGGAACAGCTGTCTGGCGAACTGCTGGCCGATATCCGCCAGGTGGTGCAGTCGATGCGCGATGATCGCGGCCTCGATCTGGCCACGGCATTGCATGCGCTGGCGGCGCCGTTCCCGAGACCGAGACTGCAGCTGCAGATAGCAGAGGGCGTGCGCGTGGGGGATCCGCTGATGGCCGAGACTGTGCTGCGGCTGGTGCAGGAAGCGCTGACCAATGCGGCACGGCACGGCAATGCAGAAACCGTATGGCTGACGATCAACGAAGAGGATTCACGGTTGCGTATCGATATCCGCGATGACGGCCAGCGCGCCGAGCGCATCCGCGAAGGCAATGGCATCGCCGGCATGCGCGAGCGCCTGGCTGCGGTGCGTGGCCGGCTGGAACTCGCGCGCACCGCACAGGGCGGCATGCACCTGACCGCATGGTTGCCGGCATGAGTGGCGCCGCGATCCGCGTTGCCCTGGCTGATGACCAGGCGCTGGTGCGAGCAGGCCTGCGTGCGCTGCTGCAGGGCCTGGGGGTAGACGTGGTGCTGGAGGCCGAGGATGGCCAGGCGCTGCTGGATGCACTGGACACGCAGCGTGTGGAGGTAGTGCTCAGTGACATCCGCATGCCCGGGATGGACGGCATCGAGGCATTGCGCCAGCTGCGCGCGCGCGGCGATGCCACGCCGTGGCTGCTGCTGACCACCTTCGATGAAAGTGATCTGCTGCTGCGTGCCAGCGAGGCCGGCGCACAGGGCTTCCTGCTCAAGGACGCCGCACCCGCAGACCTGCGCGAAGCGATCGAGCGCGTCGCCGCTGGTGAAACCCTGTTGCTGCCGGTCAGCACCGAGCCGGTGCGCGCCCGTTACCGCTTCCACGACGAGGCACCTCCCACTGATACCTTCGGGGAACGCGAAGTGGCGATCCTGCGCCTGCTGGCCGGGGGCTACAGCAACAAGGAGATCGCGCGCAGCCTGTTTCTGGCCGAGGGAACGGTGAAGAACTACGTGTCCGCCATCCTCGACAAGCTCGGCACCCGCGACCGTACCCGTGCAGTGCTGAAGGCGATTACCCTGCGCATCATCTGAGTCAGCCGCGCAAGGAGCGCTTGTGAACCCGATCCTGCATGTCGAGATTCCGGCCACTGACCTGGCCCGTGCCATCGCCTTCTACCAGCAGTGGCTGCAGGTGGTGGTGGACGAGCCGATCCTGCTGCACGACTGCTGGATGGCATACCTGCCGTATGCCGATGAGGCCGCCGGTGCCAGCATTGCGCTGGTGCACGGCGCGGACTACCGGCCCTCCGAGCAGGGTGCGCGCATCTACATCGGCGTCGATGACCTCGATGCCAGCCTCGATCGTGCGCTGCAGGTCGGGGCCGAGCTGCGCTTCGGCCCGGCCGATGCGGGTGACTGGCGTGTGGCCGAGATCCGCGACAGTGAAGGCAACCGTATCGCGGTGCAGGCGCGCGCGATTCTGTAGCCGAGCCCATGCACGGCTGTTGTTGAATACGCCGTCAATGCACCCGTCGAGCAGGGCTCGACGCTACACGTGGGTCGCGGCGCGCGAGCGCTGCAGCCAGTCATTGATGGCCGGGTCCAGCCGCGGGTCGTCCGGCAGCTGCATGCCGAAGCGCTGCTGCAGCACGTCGCGCACATCGCCCACATCATGCAGCGGACGTTTGTGCGGCGACTGCCCGGGGCGATACTCGGTGTAGTTGCCGCTGCCGATGGTACGGCGCCAGTCCGGCCCGGTCAGCGATGCGCGCAGCTGGCCGGGAAAGCCGGAGTCGGGATGGGTGCACACGTACCAGTTGCCCACCACGTTGTCGATCGGTGCCGGCGCCTGCAGGTCGAACCGATACATCGCCCGCCAGCCATCGTTGGACTCCGCCGACAGCACGAAATCACCCTCCTCGGGCAGGCGCTGCAGCAGATAGCGTTCGTGCGGCGTGGCCTGCGGCTGCGGATCATTCAGGCGCAGCGGCACGGTCGGGGTCAGGCTGCCGAAACCGGCATCCACCAGCCAGTCATCGCCATCCACCTGCACGCGCAGCAGCAGGTGGGTACGCGCGGTCAGTTCGCCGTCCTGGGCGGCCAGCAGCACGCGCGCGCTCAATGGCTGCGCATCGAAGCCCAATGCCTGCAGCAGTGCCAGCAACCCGCCATTGAGTTCGAAGCAGTACCCGCCACGGCGGTCGTCAAGCAGCTTGCGCTGCACGCTGTCCAGGTCGATCGGCACCGCATCGCGCAGCAGGCAGCTGAGGGTTTCGAAGGGGAGCAGTGCGTTGTGGCGCTGCTGCAGCAGGGTCAGGCCGACCAGCGTCCGTGGTGGCGGCGCATCCAGCTGCAGGCGCTGCAGGTAGCGGGGGATATCGAGCGTCGTCATGGGGGCACCTGGCGGGGAAGGGACGTCCACTGTGCTCCCCCAACCGGGGTTGAGGTCAAGCGCAGCGCCGGTGTCATGCCCCCGTCGCCTGTGCCCGGTACAAAGGCCGCGTCCGCCAGTGACGGGGGGACGCGGACGAAGAAAATCCTAAAGTTGTCCTGAATCCAGCCGATACAGGTGCGTCCTTCCGCCTGGAGTCTGTCATGTCGGCCGTTGTCCCCCACCTCCGGTCCCTGCGCACGCGCCTTGCTGCGTTGCACTCGGCGTCCCCCGGCCTGCTGCGTTGGCTGCAGCCGCATCGGCTCAGCGTGGCCAACAAGCTCAAGGCGACCCTGTGGGTCTGTGGCCTGGGCCTGGTCGCGATCGCCGCTGTCTACGCCTGGACTGGCCATGCCAACGCACTGGCTGCGCGCAGCCAGGCCAGCTACCAGCGCGGCAGCGATCTGGCTGCCAGCCTGTCCACGCGGGTGGCCGAAGCGCGCCGCCTGCAGACCCAGTATGCACGCAGTTTCGATGATGCTGACCGCAGCCAGCTGCAGGCTACACAGAAGGCCTTGCAGGCCGACCTGCAGGCGCTTCGCGCGATGCCCATGGACGCCGGCCGGCGCAAGGCGCTGCAGGCGCTGACCGAAGCGGCCGACGCGTTCTCGCAGGGCGTGGCCGCCCTGTTCGAACGGGTCGACGAGATGGGCCGCGGTGAGGCCGGCCTCGCCGCGCAGCTGCAGCAGGCCGCCGACACCCTTCAGGCGCAGGTGGATGCGCAGCAGCGGCCCGCGCTGGCGCTGTCCCTGCAGAAGATGCGAAGGCAGGAGGCCCTGCTGCTGCTCGACGGTGATTCCACCCACGCCGACCGAGCCAGCGAGGAGAAGCTGCCGTTCGATCTCGCGCTGGCCGGCCTGCCTGCCGATATGCAGGATGCCCTGCGCGGTGGGATGGAGGGCTATCAGGGCGCCCTGCTGGGTTACACCGCCGCCCGCGTCGGTCTGGACGTGGAGGCGCAGTCGCTGCTGGATACCGCTGCTGGCGTTGCGCCGGCGCTGGCTGCCTTCCAGCGGGCGCAGGTTGCGGCGCTGGCCAAGGCGCAGGCGCGCCAGCAGGCCGGTGCGCGCACGATGAGCGTGCTGTTCGCGCTGACTCTGCTGCTGGTCGCTGGCGTGCTGATCACCAGCCTGGTGCTGGTGCTGCGTGCGGTGCGCCAGCCGATCCAGGACACCCTGCGTTTCGCCAGCGATATCGCCGACGACCGCTTGGACACCACATTGCGTGTGTACAACGCCAACGATGAGATCGGTCAGCTTGCCCAGCGTCTGGTCGACATGCAGCAGCGCCTGCGCGCGCGCATCGAGACCGAGCGTGCCGTGGCGCGCGGCAACACCCGGGTGCGCCAGGCATTGGACAGTGCGCAGACCGGCCTGATGGTGGTCGACGCCGAAGGCCAGGTGGCCTATGCCAACCCGGCGCTGCTGCAGCAACTGGAATGCCAGGGCGACGAGCTGGTGGGCAGCGATGCGGTACGCCTGCATCCGGTGCTGGCCAGCCTGGCTTGCGTGCGACAACGCGAAGAACGCGAGATCGGCCATGGCGGCGTGCGCTATCAGCTGATCGCCAATCCCATCGTCGACGAGGGGCATTTCCTCGGCGTGGCGGTGGAATGGCGCAGCCGCGCGCTGGAAACCCTGTTGGAAACCGAAATGGCGGCCCTGGTCGACGCCGCCGCGCACGGTGACCTGCACGGGCGCATCGCGCTGGAGGGCAAGCAGGGCTTCGTGCGCACACTGTCGACCAGCATCAACCGCTTGCTGGCCACCTTCGAGACCAACCTCGGCGATCTGCAGGCGCTTCTGGCTGCGCTGGCCCGCGGCGACCTCAGCGTGCGCATGGAAGGCGAGCTGCAGGGCGTGTTCGCACGCATGCGCGATGATGCCAACGCCACCGTCGCGCAACTGGGCCGCATCGTCACCCGCATCCAGCAGGCGGCGTCCAGCCTCGATACTGGCGTTGGCGAGATCGTCGCCGGTCATCATGACTTGTCACAGCGCACCGAGCAGCAGGCGGCCAACCTGGAGGAGACCGCAGCGTCGATGCATGAGCTGACCGACACCGTCGGCCGCAATGCCGATGCTGCGGGCCGTGCCGACGTGCTGGTCAAGGGCGCGGCAGCGGTGGCCCAGCGTGGAGGCGCGGCGGTCGGCCAAGTGGTGGCAACCATGCACGGCATCAGCGAAGCCTCACGGCGGATCGGTGACATCACCCAGCTGATTGATGGCATCGCTTTCCAGACCAACATCCTCGCGCTCAACGCGGCGGTGGAAGCGGCGCGCGCCGGTGAGCAGGGTCGCAGCTTCGCCGTGGTGGCTGCGGAAGTGCGCCTGCTGGCGCAGCGCAGCGCCGATGCGGCCAAGCAGATCAAGGGGTTGATCGAGGATTCGGTGGCGCGTGTGGGCCAGGGCAATCAGCAGGCCGAACAGGCCGGTACCACGATGGGCGAGATTGTCGGCAGCGTCCAGCAGCTGGCGGATCTTCTGGCCGGCATCCGCAGTGCGTCGCAGGACCAGCATGCCGGCATCGCACAGGTGAACCAGACCATCGTGCAGATGGAGGCCAGTACCCAGCGCAACGCCAGTCTGGTGGAAGAGGCCGGTGCCTCGACGGCACAGATGCAGGCCCAGGTGCACGCCCTGGCCGAAGCGGTGGGTGCGTTCCGTCTGCAGTCGATGCCACGGGCGCGTGCTGCGGCAGCCTAGCTTGCGGTTCCTTGTCGGCTGGCGGGGAATCAGCCGAGCGTAGGCTCGGCTCTACATCGGCTGCAGGAACACTGTGGAGCCGAGCCCATGCTCGGCTCACGCCAGCGTTCGGCGGCAGGAATCAATACACGTCGCGGCGGTAGCGACCGTTTTCCAGCAGCGTTTCCACAACCTCATCGCCCAGCGCAGCGCGCAGCACCTGGTCCACGCCTTCGGCCATGCCCTGCAGCGAGCCGCAGACATGAATCACGGCGCCACGCTGCAGCCACTCGTGCAGCGTATCGGAGGCCGCCTGCAGGCGATCCTGCACGTAACTACCTTCGCCATCGCGCGAGAACGCCAGGTCCACCCGCGCGAGATGGCCATCGGCCTGCCACGCTTCGATCTCATCGGCGAACAGGAAGTCGTGCGCACGCTGGCGTTCGCCGAACAGCAGCCAGTGCCCGTGCTCACCTGCATGCGCGGCTTCGCGCAACAGGCTGCGCAGGCCCGCGATACCAGTGCCATTGCCGATCAGCACCATCGGCGTGCCACTGACGCGATGGAAACCGGGGTTGCGGTGCACGCGGGCGACGATGCTGGCACCGACCGGCGCATGCAGCGACAGCCAGCCCGACCCAAGCCCGGCACGACCCGACAGGTCATGCACCAGGCGCACCACCAGCTCCACCACGCCATCGTCGGCAGTGGAAGCGATCGAATACTCGCGCCCCGGCAGCAGCGGCAGCCCGGCCAGCCACAGGCAGGCGTCCTGCACCGTCAGCGCGGTATCGGCGTCGGGCAGCTCACGCTCACTGGCCAGCGCCAGCAGCGTACGTGGTGTGCCGTCCACCAGCAGCGGCTGCAGCGGATCCAGCCCCTGTACCTTCAGCACCGCGCTGGCGTGCCGCGCGTTGTGCCGGGGCGCAATATGCAGGATGTCGCCCGCCTGCCACTGCACGTTGGCCGGTGGCGCAAGACGGATGCGCCAGATGGCGCCGCCGATGCTGCCCGGGTTGAGCCGGTCGCGGCCGAGCAGCCGCCAGTCATGCATCTGCGTGGCGGCCGGAAGCACGCTGTCATCGGTGGTGATGCCGGTCAGCGCGCCCAGCTGCTGCTGCCACTGACGCAACGCCGGCACCGAAGCGGCATCGACATCGATGCGCTCGAACAGCGGACGCGCGCCGTTGCCGAGCAGCCAACCGTCAACCTGGCGACCGAAGCCGCAGTAGTGCGGGTACTGTCGGTCACCCAGCGCCAGCAGTCCAAACTGCAGGCCGGACAGGTCCAGCGCTTGTGCCAGCAACTGCCGCGCTGCGCGCCGGGCGGCGTCGGGCGGCTCGCCGTCGCCGAAGGTGCTCAGCACGAACAGCGCGTTCGATGCACGCAGCAGGTGCGCGGCATCGACGCGGGCCAGCGGCAGCACCTGCACCGCATGACCGGACGCCTGCAGCTGCGCGGCTGCGCGCCACGCGAGTTGTTCGCCCAGCCCGCTCTGGCTGGCATGCACCACCAGCCACGGCGTGCCACCGCCATCGGCAGGCGTTGCAGGCAGCGACTGGCGCAGGCCACGCGCGGCGCGCTGGCTGCGGCGGCGGTCCAGGTACAGCATCCAGCCGGTGATGAAGAACAGGCTCATGCCCAAACTGCTGAGCATCATCACCACACGCCCGGGCACGCCGAAGTAACTGCCCGAATGCAGCGCGAACACGCTGGTGGCCAGCTGTCCGCCGGCGCCCTGGCGTGCATACGGACGGGCATCGAGGATCGCACCGCTGGCCGGATCGAGCTGCAGCAGGTCATGCGCACGATCGTGGTGGCCGCCGCGCTGCGACGGATCACCGGCCATCACGCGTACATTCAGCGCCTGCCCGGGCTTTTCCGGCAGGCGCAGGTCGATGTAGCCGGTGCGCACGCCGGGCAGTGCATACAGCGTGGCTTCGATGCGCTCCAGGTTCAGGGCGGCGTCGGCGACGACCTTGTGCTTGGCGGCCGGTGCGACGCCAAGCAGGGTGTTGGCGGCACTCCGATACCAGTCGAACGACCACCACAGGCCGGTCAGCGCACTCATCAGGTAGATCAGCAGCACCCAGGTGCCGACCACCGAGTGCAGGCTCCACAGGAAGCCTCGGCCGCTGCGTTTCCATTCCACCGCCAGCCAGCTGCGCCAGTGCCACCAGCGTCGCGGCCAGCGCAGGTAAAGACCGGACAGGGTGAAGAACAGCAGCGCGATCGCACAGCTGCCGGTGATCCACTTGCCACGCTCGCCGGCGGCGAGGTGGCGATGCAGGTCCTCGACGAAGTCGAAGAATGCCTGCCCACGCAGGGCACTGAAGCGCTCGCCGCTGTAAGGGTCGAAGTACACCCAGTGTTCCTTGCCGCCGGCAAAGCGCGCCACCGAGGGCCGTTGCCCGGTGGCATCCACGCGCATGCGCTGCAGCGGGCGTTCACTGCCGGCCTGCAGCAGCGGCGCCAGCTCGCTCAGCGCAAGTGGAAGCTGGCCATCGGCATGGTGTTCGGCGATCTCGGCGAAGCCGGGGTTGGCCGCCCGCAGCAGTTCATCCTCGAAGGACAGCACGGCGCCGCTGAGGCCCATCACGGCCAGTACGGCACCGGCGGTGATGCCCAGCAGCCAGTGCAGTTGGAACAGGACGTTCTTGAACATCGAAGGAGAGGGGCCCGGGAGGCTGCCGCCCGCATCCTGCGCAACAGCAAATGAGAATTAGTCGCGGAATTCTCCGTGGGCCGTTGCGTGGCGTCAAGTTCGTGGCAGAGCAGGGCGCAGCTCAGGTAGGCGTGGCCAGGTGCCGCTCGCTGATCCGGCCATCCAGCATGAACACTTCACGGTCTGCGCGGGCGGAGTACCTGGGATCGTGGGTCACCATGCAGATCGTCGCGCCGCCGGCATGAAGCTCCTCCAGCAACCGCATGACCGATTCACCATTGTGGGAATCCAGATTGCCGGTGGGCTCATCGGCGAGCAGCAGGGCGGGGTTGCCAACAAGCGCGCGTGCGATCGCCACGCGCTGTTGCTGGCCCCCTGACAGCTGCGCGGGAAAATGCGTGCTGCGATGCTCCATGCTCACCCGCGCCAGAGCGGCAAGGGCAAGACCGCGACGCTCCGAACGAGGAATATCACGTCGATAGGTCAGTGGTACTTCGACGTTCTCGACGATGCTCAGGTCGCCAATCAGGTTGAAAGCTTGGAACACAAAGCCGATCTGGCGGCTGCGCAGGTGCGCGCGGGTGATGTCATCCAGTGTCGACACGGCCACTCCATCAAGCAGGTACTCGCCGGACGTCGGCACATCCAGAGTTCCGAGGATCGACATCAACGTCGATTTTCCGCAGCCGGAAGGCCCTGTGATGCTGACGAACTCACCACGGTCGACATGGAAGTCGACATCACTGAGCGCGTTGGTCTCCACTTCCTCGGTCAGGAATACCTTGCAGATGCTCCGCAACTGGAGCAGCGGTGTTGGCGCTTGCATGCCGTCTCCAATGCAATGACGGTTGTCAGTTGATCGAGACCTTGTCGACCTCGGAAAAATCACTCATATCCGACAGAATCAGCCGATCGCCCTTCTCAAGACCGCCCAGCACCTGGATCTCGTCCACTGAATCCTTGCCGAAGCGTGCTTCCACCCGTGCGGCCGTGCCCTCGCTGGTCATGCGGAACACAGGACTCGTGCTGCTGGCGTGGACACTTACCGGCCGCTTGACGAACAGGGCATCGGCGAGTCGTTCGGTGACAATCGAGCCGTCCACCGACTGCTCCGCGCGCGACCCGGGCGGCAGCGCTTCGCTGAGGTCGATCTCGGCCAGGATCGCACCTTTCTCGACGGCGGGATTGACCCGTCGCACGCTGCCCTTGACATGCGCGCGGCCGATTTCCAGCACCGCTGGTTGCCCGGCGGCAAGGTCGGACGCCTGTGATTCGGGGATGCGCAACTCGGCGATAAGCTCCCCCGGCTTCGCCACGCGGGCCACATTTGCCCCCGCCGTAACCCGCTGGCCTTCTTCGACGCTGATCTGCTGCACCACGCCGTCCATGCCCGCCTTCACCCGCAGCGCATCCGCCTCGGACTGACGCAATGCCCGAGTGCTGGCAAGCTGGTCCAGACGCATACGACTGGCGGACAGCTGTGCCGCCAGGTTCGCTTCCGACTGCCGCACCCGCTGCTGGGCGATGGCGACATTCTGCTCGAATTGCTTGAGCTTGATGGCGATCTTCTTGTAGTCGACCTCGGCAAGCACGCCCTTGTCCAGCGCGCGTCGTGCCGCCTGCTCCTCCACCTGCAGCGAATCGCGCTCCCCCATCGTGCTGGCCAGCTCCGCCTTCAGCTGAAGCGCGTCGGCCTGCAGGCGTGCCTGCAGCGCGCTGTGATCGCCTTGCGCTGCAGCATGCTCTGCATTTGCAGCAAGAAGCCGATCAACGACTTCAGGGTTGCTCATCTCGATGATTTCCGTATCGGCCTTGACCGTTGCGCCGGGCTTGACCAGCAGCCGCTCGACGCTGGCATCGGTACTGGCGATCACCCAACGCATCTGGCTTGACACCAGTTTTCCGGGGCCACGCACCGTGCGTACAAACTCGCCCTGGCGCACGCTGTCAAAGACGAGGTCGGAGCGGCGCACGGAAGGAGATGCCGCATTGAGTGCAACCGCGCCGGCAACGATACCGACCAGAATCACGCCGGAGACCACGGAAATGATCAGCCTGCGTTTGCGCTTCCGCTGCTTCAGTTCGGGCCGTGCGATATCCATATACGCTTGGGCAACGTCGCGTTTGATGTGAGGAATTCAGTGTTGACAGAGTGACTACATCGTGTCAAGTATTGGCCACGCCTTGATGCAAGGCGCGAACATGCAGTTCATACCGAGATCAATTGTGAAGCGGCGCCGGAACATGTTTCGTGCCGAACACAGCGAACCAGGGATGGGATTGAATGTGAATGGATGCACCGCCGTGTTGATGCAACCGTGTCTTTCGCGCCAGCTTCGCCAACCACGCTGCCTGGCAATGGTCGCGCATAGTGATTCCTGACGATCTCCGGGTTGTACTCCGGCGGCTCAACCGCAGCCGGGGATCCGCCCTGACAATCGTGGGCCTGCTTGCACTTGTGATGGCCATCAATGCCTGCGTGTTCGCGGTGGCCTACAGCATGATGTGGAAGCCGTTGCCGTATCCCGGGCAGGACAAGCTGGTGCGGCTGACCATGCATGCCACCAAGATGGGCATGGATCTCGACTGGTCGATTCCCTATCTGGATACGATCCAGCGCGGCAGCGAGCAATTCTCCGCAGTGGCGGGGTATCAGTCACGCGAACTGGGCCGCGCGGATAGCGCCGGCAACGTCGTTGGCACTGTCCAGGCAGTCCTTGCGGAGCCCCAGCTGTTCCCGATGCTGGGCGCGCGCGCGGAAGCGGGGCGTCTGTTTTCGGATGATGACGCGCGACCCGGAGCCGAACCGGTTGCGCTGGTCAGCGCGGCGTTGTGGAAATCCGAGTTCGGTGGCAACCCTGCTACCCTCAACCAGAAACTGTGGCTGGGTGGTGTTGGCTACCGCATCGTAGGGGTGCTGCCGCCCTCGTTCTCATTCCCGCAGCGTGACGTCCGCATCTGGTTGCCGCTGGGCTTCACCGAGGAACAGACCGCCATGTCCAACGCGGGGTCCTTCGGCAACCTTGCGGCGATGGCCCGACTGACCCGTACGACCGACTCGAACGCAGCCCGCACCGGAATCAAGGCACTGGTGGGCGCGCAGCCGACGCTGGCAGCGATCAGCGAGCAGATCGGCTTGAAGATCGGCGTAGAGCCTCTGCGCAGCATCTGGCTGGAAGATCGCAGCACGACATTGATTTCAATGATGGGCGCAGGATTGCTGGTGTTCGCCGTCACGCTTGCCAATGTCTACAACCTTTTCGTTCTGCGACTGTTGCGCAGGCGGCAGGAGTTTGCGGTCTTGGAAGCGGTAGGTGCGACACGCGCGCAGCGCAGGCGCCAGATCGCACTGGAATGCCTGCTGCTGGTAGTGGCTGCGTCCGCGTTGGCGGTGGTGCTGATGCCACTGGGGCTTACCGTGCTGCAGCACTTCGACGTAATGCCCAAAGGCATGCCGCAGTCGATCGGCCTGGATGCGGCCACCGCTCTGGCGCTGCTGGCCATGGGAACGGCTGCGATGATCGTCCTGGCATCGACTGCCAGTGTCATACGTGGGCAGAGCGTCTATGAAGTACTGCGGCAGACAGGCAACGGGCAGACCGCGAGCGCGTCGGTGAATCGCATACGCCACGTGCTGGTGACGGCCCAGATCGCGTTGACCTTCGTACTCCTGTTCGGAACGACCCTGCTGGTTCGAAGCTCCGGTCAACTGCTGGCCGAAGACGTCGGCTTCCGTCGCGATGGCCAAGTGATCGCGACGCTGCAGTCTTCCAATGTCGATCCTGACGCGGACGCATCCACGCTGAAGGCGAACGTGCAGGACTGGGTGCAGCGCGTGCAGTCGCTGCCCGGCGTGCGTCACGTTGCATTGAGCTCGTCGGCGCCATTCAGCCGCAATGTAACCCTGGAGAATTTCGCCGTAGCCGGGGCCACGCCGGAAGGGCGGGGCGGGCTTCCCAAGGCGTATCTTGCCCATGTAAGTGCGGATCTCCCTGCTGCATTGGGGCTGCGTATCCTGCGCGGCCGCAGTTTCAGCAGTGCCGAGGTTCAACAGCACGCTCCTGTGGCATTGATCGACGATGCTCTGGCCCAACGCTACTTCCCGGGCAGTGACCCACAAGGCCGCAGCCTGCGGGTGGCCGGTGAAGAGGGCGGGCCGACCGACCGCGTGATTGTGGGTGTTGTGGCGCGGGCCCGTCAGCGCAGCCTGCAACAGCCGGATGAGTATCCTTCCATCTATCTGCCTGCCGCCGTTCCGCTGCTGCTGCCGGGGTCATCGCAGGATTCGGCGGAGGTGGTGATCCGCGGCCAGAATCCGCAGCAGCTTGCGGTGACGCTGCAGCGCCAACTCAAGCAATCAGGGCTCCCTCTGCGGCTGACGCAGGTCATGACCATGCAGCAGCGGATCGAGGAAACCATCGTCGATCAGCTGCGACTCAACGCCCTGCTGCGCATTCTCAGTGGGATCACGCTGTTGCTGACAGCGGTGGGGTTGTACGCATTGTTGGCTCATTCGGTGACGATGCGGCAGCGCGAGTTTGGCGTCCGCCAGGCATTGGGTGCGAGTCAGCAGGACATTCTGATCGGGGTGCTGCGCCAAGGCCTGCGCATGCTGGGCCATGCCTTCCTGCTGGCGCTGCCGCCGGCCTTGTTACTCGGGGCGCTTCTGAAGTCGCAACTGCACAAGGTTTCCTCCACGGATCCCACGTCATTGGTCGGGGTGGCCCTGATGCTGCTGGTGGTGGGTCTGGTGGCCAATGCGTGGCCGGCCTACAAGGCGTCACTGGTCAAGCCGATGTCCGCACTACGGTCGGAGTAGTCCCGCGATTCATCTGTTTCCAGCAGCAGGCTGGTGAACAAACAAGGAGACGCAGCGGTATGGAGACGTCACAGCTTGCTCGATCAGTCATCCGCACCTGGCTCGAATCGGGCATGTCGCGTGAAGCTGTTGTGGCAACATTCCATAACATGGGTTGGCACCCGCAATGTGTCACCCAGGCATTGGAGCAGGCTGAGGTGGAGTCGGATGCACTACCGGTGCGGCACCACGCAGGATCGGCCCGGGAACGGCCCTGGCTGGATCTCGACACGCTTCCTACAGAACTGAACCTGCAGGGGCATCGGATACGCATTCAGGCACGGCTGCGACGGCCCGAGCTGTGCGTGTTCTCCAATTTCCTGGACGCAAACGAATGCGAAGCGATCATCGCCCTGGCGCGGCCCGGGCTTCGTCGCTCGCTGGTCAATGCGGGTGAAGCATCGGGCAACAGCGCCCGCGTCGTTTCCTACGCGCGCACGAGTGAGCAGGTCTGGATTCCCCCCGGCGCCGACACGCTGGTCGATACGCTCCAGGACAGGGTCTGCCAGTTGACGCACTGGCCGGCAGCCCGCATGGAACACCTGCAGGTGGTTCGTTATGGCGTGGGTGCGGACTTCTCCCCGCATTACGACTACTTCGCCGAAGGCAGTAAAGCTCAGCGCAGTGGTCAGCGGGTGGCGACGATCATCATGTATCTCAATACGCCCGCCGGCGGTGGCGCCACCAGCTTCCCCGACATCGAACTGGAGATCTATCCGCAGCAGGGGAACGCACTCTACTTCGCCTATCCGGACGCCACGCCGTCGGAGCGGACTCTTCACGCTGGCGTGCCGTTGATGGAGGGCGAAAAGTGGATCGCCACGTTTTTCCTGCGCGACGTTGCAATCCTCCCGCTGCAGAACCCGGCGGCGCATGATGGTCAATGACATCGCACGCGCTTTCGCAATGCCCACGGCCGCGGGCCTCGGTGCGGGTGATTCCGCACAGGTCGCGCGTCTGTACTTCGAGCGTGTCCGCAAGCGCGTCCTGGAACAGCTGGACGAAGCGGCGCATCGTGACCTCCGCCACCTCGTGGCAATGCTTGATCCCCGCGCATCCGCCTGTTGGCGTCCCGCAGTGGGGTTGGCGGCCAGCATGCTCCAGCAGACCCCGCTGCTGGCTGCCCTGCAGCTGCTATTGATAAGCGGGGACGACCTGCCTTCACTGGATACGGCACTGGTAGAGGGAGGCGTGCTTTACGTTGATGGGCAGGCGATGCAGGTGACCGGCCATCAGCAGCCTACCCGGATGAGAGCCATTGGCGGCGTCACTCCGGTGGCGGTGCGGCATCGCCTGTCGTCGTCGGAACTCGACGGTGCGTCGTCGATCGGTCCGCGCTACCTTGTCGAGCACGGTCCATCGCCGGCAGCGGTGTTTCCCGATCCGTTGCAGCCCGCTCCGATCCTTTCATCGCCTGTATCCGCGTCAAGCGAGGCATTGCAGCAAGCAGTGGCGTTGCTGGCGGCGTCCTCGCCGCTCTATGCCGGATGGGTGGCCTCGGTGGTGGATGGGCTGCTGATGACGCAGGGCCCGGCCGAGTGCGTACTGAGCAGTCCGGCGCATCCCGGGCTGCTGGCCGTACGCGAGGGGCGCGACGTACTCGACTATGTCGAGCTGCTTGTGGTCGGCGCCTGCCAGCAGAGAATGTTCCAGCTTGCGTTGCTGGGACGCTTGACCGAACCCGGCAATGAGCAGCTTCATTACCTGGCGCACCGCCGCTGGTACACCAGCAGCCGGCGCGCACTCTTTGCCGCGCACGAGCACGTGAACGTACTCCAGCTGTTGAATGATGTGAGCGTTCTGGATCCTTCGAACGCGGAGCTTGCACGGCGAATCGCGCGCCGCCGCTTGATGTTCGACCTTGACTGCACGCCGGCACTTGAGCGGGATCGCACATTGACCGCGCTCGGCCGGCAGCTGTGGACTCGATTGCGCGGTGCCTGCCTGTCCGGGCACCGGCAGCACGACGATGGGCGCACGTGGTTGCGCCATACCAGATCTGCATGACGCAGATGCCTGTTGCCGGCTTGGGCAACATCACAAGGAGGCTGTAGATGAGCAACGAAACCGAAGTGAAGGACCTGGCCAAGGCCGCGTCGGAGCTGGTGCTGCGTGAACTCGACGAGATCGAGGCTCGGGACATCTTCGGTGGTGACGGCGGCTGGGTGAAGGTCGGCCCGATCGAGCCCGCCTTGCAGGCGTAAGTGAAGTAATTCGGATCGGCTGATTCGAAGGAGGGTGGCAGTGCTCGCGCTGCCACCCTCCATACCGTGCCACCTCTGTTGCCGGAGCAGGTCGCCATGCGCATCAACGCCCTGTACGTGATCATCAAACTAGTGGAGCGCTGCAACCTGAAGTGCTCCTACTGCTACTACTACACACCCGAGAACGCCGAGGTCTACCAGCGTCCAACCCTGATGCCGGACGCCTGCCTCGATGACCTGATAGGTTACGTCCAGCAGGCGCTGCTGCAGGCGCCGGTACGTCGCGTCGTATTCGGGTTCCACGGTGGCGAACCCACGCTGGCCAAGGCTGCCAAGGTCAGGTCGTTCTGTACCGCAGCCCGTGAGCGGTTGCAGCCCCATGTGGATGTGGATTTCACCCTGCAGACCAACGGCGTGCATCTCTCCGAGGATTGGCTGCAGTTGATTTCCGAGCAGGGTATGGGGGTGGGGATAAGCATCGATGGTGATCGCGCGCTGCATGATCGCTATCGCATCGACCACCAGGACCGTGGGTCCTACGACCGCGTCTGCGCAAACCTGCACAAACTGCAATCGCTTGACCCGGCACGTCCGATCCGCCTGACCGCGCTGGCGGTAATGGGCGAAGGCTTTGAAGGCCTCGCGCACTACAGGCATCTGGTGGAGGACCTCGGAATTCGCCAGATCAAGTTCCTGTTCGTTGACAACACGGCCGATTCGCCGCTGGCAAAACCGGAACTGGAGAAACTCAGTCAGGAACTCTGTGAAGTATTCGACCATTGGCTGCTGCATGATCGCAACCGCGTCAGGGTGACCTTGTTCGATACTGCTGTGCGCGGCCTGTTGGCCAGCCATTACGACCGGAGGGGCACCCGGGACCGGGTGACCATGGGGTTTGCGCTCTTGAGCGACGGGCGGATCCGCATCCAGGATGATTTCATGATCGCTTCGGACTGGTTCTGGAGCCAGACCGAGTTGAACGTGAGGACATCGGCGTTCACCGATTACCTGCATCAACCCCACCTGCAACAGTTGCTCCACGAACTTTCCCATGTACCCAAGGCGTGCCAGGACTGTCGATTCGCTGAGTCCTGTGCAGGTGGAGAGCCGGCACATCGATACAGTCGGGATCGGAGCTTCGACAATCGCTCGGTGTACTGCGAAGCGTTGTACCGCTTCTATTCGCACGTGGAGGCCAGGTTGGGTGCCGGTAGCCGCATCCTGTCGGAACGCAACGAACTCCCGGCCATGACCACGAGTGCCGCATGACGGACGCAGAAGGATCCTCTGGCACCGGCGCCTCCACGCTGCTGCGCAAGCAGGTGTTCGACAATCCCGGCGCGGCGGAATGGCTCCGGGCGGCAAGCACGGACCGACGTGGTGGTATCGCCCTCGGTCTGCTTGGAATACTCGGTGCATTGGCGCTGGGATTGGCTCTGGCAAACATCGCCCATGTCCAGGTACGCGACCACCAGGTGCGGGTCGAAGGGCCTGGCGGTGCCTGCGTGAACGTGCCGCGCTGCGCCCGCGTGCGGTGGATCGAAACCGGTGCAGCTGAGGCGCCGGAGAGGGTGTTGTTGCGGGTGCCGGGCCAGGCGCCTCAGCCGCTGCAGATACTTGCGGTCGCGCCAGGGGCTGACGGTGGCGGCAGTCGCCTGCAGGTTCTGTGGCCAACAGAGCCACCTGCGGCAGGCGCCGCGACCGAGGTCAGCCTGGAGCGGCGGCATTCCCTTCTGGGTTGGATGCTGCCAGTGTGGCGACGGTACGAGGAGCGGTCGTGATCGAGTCGTTGCGCAGGATGGCATTGCAGCGGTTCGGGCGGCGTGTCCCTGTCGTTCTGCAGGCAGAAATGCTCGAATGTGCCCATGCATGCCTCGCCATGCTGATGCAGCATCACGGCAGCGCGTGGACACTGGAGAAGATGCGCTCGCGGTTCACGCCTTCATCCCGCGGCACCAGCGTCAGCCAGACGGTGAAGATGGCCGAGGCATTGGGCCTGGATGCGCGCGTTTTCCGTGCCGAGCCGGTGCATCTGTCGCAGTTGAAGCTGCCCTGCATCCTGCACTGGGATGTCGTGCATTTTGTGGTGCTTGAGCGCTGCCACGACGGAACCTACGAAGTCATCGATCCCGCTGCCGGGCGCATCACCGTCAGCGCCGGCGAGTTCGATCGCCGCTTTACCGGAATCGTGATCGAGGCCACGCCTGGCCTCGATTTTGGCCAGGCGGTGCACGTCAGCGACCGCTCGGCGTTGACCTTGTTGAAGGAGGGCGTGGTGCAGCGCCGCGCGGCGATTGCCGCTGTCATCGCTCTGGCCGTTGTCCTGGAGCTGCTGGCGCTGGTCTCCCCGCTGTTCATCCAGACCGCCACCGACGTGGTCATTCCGGCATCGGACAGCGACCTGTTGTGGATGCTCGTCGTTGCGTTCGCCGTCTCTGCCGTGCTGCAGACCTGTGTCGCGCTGGCACGCTCCTGGACATTGCTGCGGCTTGGCGAAGAACTGACTGTGGGCTGGAACGCCGCTGTCTGTGGTCGCCTGCTGAGACTGCCGTACATTTTCTTCATGCGCCGATCAATCAGCGATGTACATTCGCGATTCGCTTCGATCGAGGAGATCCAGCGCGTCGTAACCAACAAGTTTGTCGAAGGTGTGCTCGATGGCGCTACTGCGCTGCTGAGCCTGGTGATCATCCTGGCCTACTCGCCGAAGCTGGCCATGCTGACCTTCGGCTTCTGCGTGGTGTATGCGGTATTCCGACTGCTTACCCTGTCGCGGCTTCTGCAGGGTACAGAACGCGCGATCCACGCCCGCTCGGCACAGCAGGGTCAGCTGCTCGAGATCCTGCATGGTGTCCATTCGATCAAGGCCAACGGATACGAAGCCAACCAGCTGGCCCGGTACAACCGAAAGACACGGGACGCCGCCCAGGCCACCGCGACAACGCTGCGCTGGGGTGGCATGGTCGATGAGATGGGCCAGTCGATTCTCCGTCTGCACTGGATCGCCGCCGTAGGCGCCGGTGCGTGGCTGGCCATGCAGGGCAGCATCACAGCGGGCATGCTGGTGGCCTACGTCACCTACGCGTATCAGTTTTCGATCCGCTCAACGCGCATGCTGGACCTGGTCGCGCAGTGGCGCACGCTACGCCTGCATGGCGAGCGGCTGGCCGACATCGTCACCGGGGACTGCGAGCCGGCCGGTGGCGATGCGATGGTCGAGCCCGGCCAGTACGCGTTTGATGTACGTTCGCTGCGCTTCCGCTACAACCTGGATGGCCCTTCGGTCCTGCAGGACGTCAGCTTCAGCATCAGCAACGGCGAGTGCATCGCCATCACCGGTGCATCGGGAAGCGGAAAGTCCACGCTTGCCAAAGTGCTGGTGGGGTTGCTTGCGCCTGATGATGGCACCATCTGCCTCGGCGGGAAGCCGTTGCAGGAGCTGCGGCGCGAGCAGTTGCGCGACACCATCGCCTGCGTCCTGCAGGACGATCAGTTGTTCAATGGCACCGTGGCCGAGAACATCGCTTTCTTCGAGCCGGGATTCTCCCGCGAACGGGTCCAGCAGGCCGCAAAGCTGGCGCAGATAGATGGCGAGATCATGGCCATGCCGCTGCGCTACGACACGCGTGTGATCGACCTTGGTGCATCACTGTCCGGTGGCCAGCGACAGCGCCTTATCCTGGCGCGCGCGCTCTATCGCCGGCCGCGCATCCTGATCCTGGATGAGGCCAGCAGTCATCTCGACCTGGAAAACGAACGGCTGATCAACCAGGCCATCCAGTCGCTGAGCATCACCCGGATCATCATTGCCCATCGGCCGCAGACCATCGCCATCGCAGATCGCGTTCTGGAGATGCGGCAGGGCACGCTGCACGCATGGCAGCCGTCGGATCCGCACAGGATCCCGGCATGAGCTTGCCCTCCCCCGTCCACGTTTGAACCATCAAAGCTGACAAGACAAGGAGCCTGGAAGATGTCGACGTTACTGGATGATCTCACTTCGGTGGTTGCACCTGCCCTGGGCGAGGTCAGGGTCGTCGAGAACGGTGTGCCACTGGAACTTCGCCGGGAGATCCTGCGTCTGGTCAGGCGTCCGATCTGGGCCTATGGCTGGAAATCGGTGAAGGACCACGATTGCTTCGGCTTCTGGCACGCGCATTTTGCCGGCGGCGACGAGGAAACAAGGGAGAGTTGCGAGGAGGCGCTCGCCGCCAATCTGCAGGCATCCGCGATCCATGCATTGTGGGTTCACCTGTCGTCCACCGTACTGCGTGGGCACGTGCCGCTGCGCGTTTACGCCAATGGCCATACCTATGGTGTGGAAGGCTCCATTCACACCGACAGCATGGAAAGTGATGCGTTCACGACCATCTACTATGCCCACGGCGCATGGGATCCCGATTGGGCGGGCGAGACCGTTTTCTTTCCGTCGGACAGTGCCACTGCGCAGGCGGTGTTGCCGGTTCCTGGCAGGCTGATCGTGTTCCGTGGCGCGACGCCGCACGTGGCGCGCTCGGTCAGCCGCCAGTGCCCGGAACTGCGTGTTTCGGTGGTCATCAAGAGCCGTGTGGTGGCTGTCGATGAGCACTGAAGCAATCCATGCGCAGCTGCGGTGCGGCCTGCAGCGGCTGGGCGCGGATCGCCACCCGCACAGTGGGCGCAGTCTGCTTGACCACCTGGTCGGAACCGCTGAGCTGCTTTCCCATTGGGGGTGCGCCGCACATGTCTGTGCAGCCGGCATGTACCACAGCATCTACGGCACCAATGCATTCTCCATTGCATGCCAAGGGCGGGAGCAGCGCGAGGTGGTCGTCTCCTTGATTGGTGAGCGTGCCGAGCGCCTCGTGCATCTGTTTGCCATCAGTGAACGCCCGATTGCCTTTTTCAAGGCCGTTGGCAGTGGCTACCTTTCAAGCCGTTTCGACGGCAGCCAGCACCCGGTCACGCTGGATGAGCTTCGCGAGTTGATCGCCATCGAGTGTGCAAACCTGATCGAACAACGTGGACAACCAGGCCTTGTCGAGGTGCTTCTTGCACTGCCCGAAGCGCAGCGCAGTGCGCTTGTCGACGCCAATGTCATTGATGGAATCGAACGATCCAACGGAGAAGGAAACGCATGAACACTACAGCAGCGCTGATCGGGGAGCAGAGCGAGGGGAGCTTCGCCCTGCTCGGATACGAAGTGTGCCCGGGCATGATGTCGAAGGACATACTGGCGCTTGCCTGGCGCTACTATCTCTCCTATACCGGTCTTGCAGGCTACTACACCGTGAAGCCGGGCTTGAACGCGATGGATCGCTACGCGGACGCGCTTGGCGAGGCGATGCTGCCGACGGTGCAGACACGAATTGAGCAGACCACTGGCCTGAAACTGCTGCCTACCTATTCCTTTGCCCGCATCTACACGACCGAGTCCCGGCTGCACAAGCACGTCGATCGCGGCGCCTGCGAAGTGAGTGCGACCATGACGGTGGGCTATCGCAACGTGGCGGAGCTGTGGCCGATCCTGGTGGAGTCGGAAGGTGTCGCCGTGCCGTTGGCGTTGGATGTCGGTGACGCGCTGATCTATCGTGGTATGACCCTGCCACATTGGCGTGAGCCGCTGCCAAGTGGGTTGTGGTGCCAGCTTTTCTTCCATTTCGTGGAAGCTGGAGGTGAGATGGTGGGGTTGGCGCTGGATGGCCGGGGACGGCTGGGCCCTCATGCCGGCGGCATGACCGAGGTACCGTGATCAGTCAACGAGCGCTGGCGCCGGTTCTTCGCCGACCCAGTTTTCGATCTCACCGTGCTCGAACGGTCCCAGCTTCGCCTTCACCAGCCGCCCCTGTGCATCGAACAGCACGCTGTAGGGCAGCAGGCCCTGCGTATTGCCCAGCTGCACGCTGGCATCGCGCGGTCCCGGGGTCTCGATCACGATCGGGTAGCCCACCGGCACCCGTTGCAGGAAGCCACGCACGTCCCCCGGGGAATCCAGCGCCAGGCCAAGAACCTGCACACCGTTGTCGCCCTGGCCGCGGGCGAAGCGGGCCAGCTCGGGCATTTCTTCCACGCAGGGCGCGCACCAGCTGGCCCAGACATTGATCAACAGCGGGCGACCGGCGGCGTGCTGGCGCAGGTCCAGCGGCTGGCCTTCAAGATCAGGCAGCGACAACGCGGGCAGGCTGTCGCCGACCTGCAGGGCGGGTACCGCCGCCGCCACGGCGGGCGCCGCTGGCACGGCCTCAGGCGCAGCCGGCGCCGGTGCCAATCGATGCCCGGCCCACAGGCCAAGACCGGCGGCCAGCACCGCTGTCCACAGCAGCGCTGGCCGTTGCCACTTCATCGCGCGGTGCGCAGCAGCGCTTCCTCGACCACCGCCTGGGTCAGCAGGGTCGGCAGCACCGTCGGCGGCGCGCCGGGGCCATACACCACGTACAGCGGCACGCCCACGGCCTTGTGCTCTTCCAGGAACGTGGTGATCTGCGGATCGACGTTGGTGTAGTCCCCGCGCATGTACACCGCGTTGGTGCGCTTGAGCAGTTCCTTGAACTCCGGCCGCGACAGCACCGCGCGCTCGTTGGCCTTGCAGCTCACGCACCAGTCCGCGGTCATGTTCACGAACACCACGCGCTTGTCGGCACGCAGGCGGTCCAGCAGCTGCGGCGAGTATTCGACCACGTTGTCAGTGGCCGCCTGCGCGGCGCGCGCTGGCGGTGCCAGCTGGGTCACGCCCCAGGCCGGAACCAGTGCGCCGATCGCCAGCAGCACACCCAGCAGGGTGACGGCGCGCGAGCCGGTCCAGCGGTTACGTTCAAACAGCCACAGGCCGAAGGCGAGCAGCAGCAGGCCGCCCAGCACCAGCGCCATGCCGTCCACCCCGCGCTGCTTGCCCAGCACCCACAGCAGCCACAGCGCGGTGGCATACATCGGGAAGGCCAGCACGTGCTTGAGCGTTTCCATCCACGGGCCCGGCTTGGGCAGGCGGCGTGCCAGCGCCGGCACGAAGCCGATCAGCAGGAACGGCAGCGCCAGGCCCAGGCCGAGGAACAGGAACACGGTCATCGCCTTCAGCGGCGGGGCAATGAACGCGTAGGCAATCGCGCCGCCCATGAACGGGCCCACGCAGGCACTGCCGACCACGCAGGCCAGCGCACCGGTGAAGAAATCACCGGCCGGGCCACTGCGGCTGGCCAGCGACTGGCCCAGGTTGCCGATGCCACCGCCCAGGGTGAACACGCCGGACAGGCTCAGGCCCACCGCGAACATGATGTAGGCCAGCGCCGCCACCACACCCGGGTGCTGCAGCTGGAAGCCGATGCCGACGGCGTTGCCGATCGCGCGCAGGCCCACCATCAACGCACCGATCACCGCGAAGGCGACCAGCACGCCCAGCGTGTACCAGAGCGCGTGGCTGCGCGCGCGCTGCGGGCTTTCGCCACTCTGCGCCAGGCTCAGGACCTTCAGCGAGAGGATCGGCAGCACGCAGGGCATCAGGTTCAACACCAGGCCACCGGCCAGCGCCAGCAGCAGCACCCAGACGAACGAACGGTCCGGGTTCGGCGTACTCGCCGGCGGGCGCGTACGCAGCGCGTTGTCACTGCGTGCGTCGGGGGCGAATTCATTGCCTGCGCCTTCACTGCCGACGGTTGCCGGGGCCGCTGCACCATCGTTGGGCACGGTCGGCAGCAGACGCAGCGGAGCGCCGTTGGCCGACTCGCGGGGGGCTGCGGTGGTCGCAGGCAGCGGGCTGATCACCTCATTGCGCGGTGGCGCCTGGTCGGCGCGGGCGTTGACCTTGCCGGCTGGAATGGACAGCTTCACCCGGCGGGTCATCGGCGGGTAGCAGATGCCATCGGTCTGGCAGCCCTGGAAGGTCACCACCAGGGTGCTGTCGACCGCATCGGCGACGGAGCGGCGCAACGGCAGCGGCACTTCCACCTGGTTGAAGTAGACCGAGACATCGCCGAAGTGCTCGTCGCGATGTGACTGTGCGGCCGGCCAACGCGGCTTGTCGGCCAGCACGCCGGTGCTGCCCTCCAGCTTCAGCGAGGTGCGGTCGCGATACAGGTAGTAACCCGGCGCCGGGCTGAAGCGCAGCAGCAGGGTGTTGCCATCGCTGGCAATGGCATCGAAGCCGAATGCCTGCTCCGACGGCAGTGGCAGCGCCTGGCTGTTGCTGGCTGCACCCGGCAGGCGCAGGCCGCCGCTGTTGCCGGCACCGGCCAGCGGGTTGTTGAACGGGCTGGCCGCACCGGGGCGTGCGGCTGGGGCCGCCGCCTGTGCACCGCCGCCGGGCAGGGTGACCTGCACCACGCGCTTCTGCGGCGGGTAGCAGACACCGGCGTCGGCGCAGCCCTGGTAACGCACTTCCAGGCTGATGGTGCCGGCTGCATCGGTCGGTGCGCCGGGCAGGGTGGCCTGCAGCCGCTCGCGATAGGTTTCAACCTCGCCGAAGAAGTCGTCGTGGTGCTTGTCGCCCTTGGGCATCTGCAGCGCGCCGGCGTTGAAGGCCGGGTCGACCTTGACGCTGGTGCGGTGGCGATACAGGTAGTAGCCCGGCGCGATCTTGAACTGCAGCTGCACCTGGCCGCGTTCGGGGGCGGTCGCGGTCAGCGCGAACGCCTGGTCCACCGGCAGCAGGTCCTTCTCATCCAGAGCGAAGGCGGGCAGTGAAAGCCACAACAGGGCGCACAAGGCGGCGCCACGCGCAAACAGAGTCTTCAAACAGTGTCCTCCCGGGTCTGAGCCCGGATCCAGTCCAGATACGCCGGCAGGCCGGCCCGGGTTTCGACCGCGATGCACTCCGGGAGTTCATACGGGTGCAGTTCGACGATCCGGGCGATTGCGTCATCAACGCGGCTCGCGGTGGTCTTCACCAGCAGCTGCAGTTCGGTGTCGGTGGTGACCTCGCCCTGCCAGCGGTAGGTCGACTGCGCGCCCTCCAGACGTGTGACGCACGCGGCCAGGCGCTCGCCGACCAGTGCGTGCGCGATGCGCTCGGCACTGGCCCGGTCCGGGCAGGTGGTCAGCAGCAGCAGGACGGGATCGACGGTCGACATGACCGTCGAGTATAGGGCCGCCGCCGGGTCAGGGCCCGGCGGCGGCGATGGACCGCTGCGTTGCGCGATCAGTTGGCCAGCTGGCAGGTGGCCGGCTTGGCTGAGGTGAACAGGGCCGGGGTCGCCCACTCGGGGTGATCGATGAACGGGTTGCGGTTGCCCTGGAAGCTGTAGACCACGTCGTTGCGGGCACGCTCGGCATCATCCGGCGGATCGGACAGGTGCCAGTCGATCAGCGTCGACAGCAGGCCCATGTAGGCCGGCGAACTGCTGGTCTTGACGATCTTGCTGCGGTCGTCGGTCAGCTCCAGGTCCGGCTCGGACTGGCCGGTGGCCGCATCCTTGCCGCCCTCGTAGCGGATCGCCATGTACATCACCGCGCGCGCCATGTCGCCCTTGCGCTTGCCCCACACCTCGAAGGTGCCGGTGTTGCCGTCCGGCGTGCGCACCCAGTTGGAGTTGCCCGGGTAGCCGCCGCTGCCGCCGCCCTGGCCGTTGTTGGCCTCGGTGGCGCGCTCGCCGCAGTTGGCGTCGCATTTGCCGAACGGCTTGTTGCCACGGTCGGCGTTCCACTGCGCGTCGGTCAGGTACAGCATGTGGGTGTCGGTGTACGGCGCGTACGGCAGGCCCTTGTCGCCGGTGGTGCTGGCAAAGCCCAGCGAGTTCGGCCAGGTGTGCTCGCGGTTGTACTTCAGGCCACCGCCGCTGCCGGCGCGGTCGGTCACCTTGGCGTAGCTGCGGTTGCGGTACGCATCCAGGATCCTGCCGCTGTTGTTCGGATCCTCGTCGGCGATTTCCAGGATGGTCCAGGTGCTGGTGCCCGAGCCGCTGTACGGGTAGGCGGTGTGGCCCTTGATGGTGGCGTGCAGCGAGCAGCGCAGCTGGCTGGGGCTGCTGGTGTTGACCTTGGAGTAGTAGCCGGCCGGCACGCCCGGGTTGCCCGGGTCCGGATTGCCGCCGGTGCTGGCCACGGTGAAGGCGATGCGGCTGTCGGCGGCCGGGTGCGCGCCCTGCAGGTCGGTGATGCGCGCGGCACGGACATCGAAGCGGCAGGCTTCACCGGCCACCAGCGCGGTGTTGGTGGACAGCTTCACGCTGCGGCCGCTGGCCGGGAACGTGAGCGGCACGCTGCCGGAGGTGCCGCAGCTCAGGGCGAAGGCGCCACTGGCCAGGTTCACTGTCTCGCTGAACACCACTTCCAGGTCGGCGGCGGCCGGGAAGGTGCTGCTGCCCTGTGCCGGGGTGGTGGTGGACACCGACGGCGGCGTGTTCGGGCCCGGGGTGCCGCCACCGCTGAAGGTCTGGCCGTTGTTGCAGCTGCCGAATGTCTGTCTGGCCGACTCGGCCCAGGTGAAGTGGGCGTACTGGCTGCCGCTGCCGGTCAGCTGCAGCGAGGTGCCCGGGGCCGTGCTGTTGGTCTCGGCCACCGGAATGTTCTGGCTGGTCATGCCGGCGGCGGGGCCACCGGAGGCGGTGATGGCGCCCTCGTAGCTGAGGAACTGGACCACCTTGCCGCTGGCATCGACCAGGGCGATGCCGTCGTTGGGGCCGTTCTGGAGGCCGTTGGTCGGGTAACTGACTACGGCGATGGTGGCGCTGCCGCAGCCGGCGGCGGTGCCGGCCGGGACCGGGTTGTTGGCGTAGACCACCGCGGCCGAGGCGTTGGCGCCGTTGTACAGATACAGGCGGTAGCCGGACAGGTCCTCACCGGCAGTGGCCACGACCTCGATCGCTTCGCCGACGTCACCGGCGGCGGTGCTGTCGTCGTAGTGCAGTTCGTTGATGAAGACCTCGGCCTGGGCCGGCGCAGCGGCCAGGGCCAGCAGGCAGGCGGCGGCAAGCGGGGACAGCAATCGCATCGACAACTCCTTGTGATTGGGAATGCGCGGCCGAGCCTAAGGCCGATCCAGTGACACTTTGTCGTAAATGAACGTCAGATATCTGACAGTGCGACGCGTATCACCAAATGTCGAGGATTCCAGACGCAGGGTTGCCGCGTTGCACCGGCATCAGGGTCTTCACATGGGCACGGATCGAGTGTGCCCGGGACAGTGAAATTTTTTCCGGGAGTGGCCTTGAAAGGTCCGGGGGCAGCTCCATCTCTGTCCTGCTCCCGATTCATCGGGCTTTTTCGCGAGCAATGCTGGCAGTCACCTGGGGTGAGTGCTAACATCGCCAGACTTTTTCAGACCAATCAATAACTTAAGAGGTCTCTCATGAGCATCAAGCCGCTGCACGACCGCGTTGTGGTCAAGCCGATCGAAGCCGACGAAATCTCCGCCGGTGGCATCGTCATTCCGGATTCGGCCAAGGAAAAGTCCACCAAGGGTGAAGTCGTGGCCGTCGGCCCGGGCAAGCCGCTGGACAACGGCAGCGTGCGCGCTCCGTCGCTGAAGGTCGGCGACAAGGTCATCTACGGCCAGTACGCCGGCAGCTCGTATAAGAGCGAAGGCGTCGAGTACAAGGTCCTGCGCGAAGACGACGTGCTCGCCGTCATCGGCTGAGCCTCGGCGCGACCTGTTTCAACCTGATTCCCAAATCCCAGCCGCCGGGCATGGTCCGGCGCTACCAATGAGGTAATTGCAATGGCTGCCAAGGATATTCGTTTCGGTGAAGACGCCCGTTCGCGCATGGTGCGCGGCGTCAACGTTCTCGCCAATGCCGTCAAGGCCACCCTGGGCCCGAAGGGCCGCAACGTCGTGCTGGAAAAGAGCTTCGGTGCTCCGACCATCACCAAGGACGGCGTTTCCGTCGCCAAGGAAATCGAACTGGCTGACAAGTTCGAGAACATGGGCGCGCAGATGGTGAAGGAAGTCGCTTCGCGTACCAACGACGACGCCGGCGACGGCACCACCACCGCCACCGTGCTGGCCCAGGCCCTGATCCGCGAAGGCGCCAAGGCTGTGGCCGCCGGCATGAACCCGATGGACCTCAAGCGCGGTATCGACAAGGCCGTCGTGGCCGCCGTTGCCGAGCTGAAGAACATCTCCAAGCCGACCGCCGACGACAAGGCGATCGCCCAGGTCGGTACCATCTCGGCCAACTCGGACGAGTCGATCGGCCAGATCATCGCTGACGCGATGAAGGAAGTCGGCAAGGAAGGCGTGATCACCGTTGAAGAAGGCTCGGGCCTGGACAACGAGCTGGACGTGGTCAAGGGCATGCAGTTCGACCGCGGCTACCTGTCCCCGTACTTCATCAACAACCAGCAGTCGCAGACCGCTGACCTGGATGACCCGTTCATCCTGCTGCACGACAAGAAGATCTCCAACGTCCGTGACCTGCTGCCGGTGCTGGAAGGCGTCGCCAAGGCCGGCAAGCCGCTGCTGATCGTTGCCGAAGAAGTTGAAGGCGAAGCGCTGGCCACCCTGGTCGTCAACACCATCCGTGGCATCGTCAAGGTCGTGGCCGTCAAGGCGCCGGGCTTCGGCGACCGTCGCAAGGCGATGCTGGAAGACATGGCCGTGCTGACCGGCGGTACCGTGATCTCCGAAGAAGTGGGCCTGTCGCTGGAAAAGGCCACCATCAAGGACCTGGGCCGCGCCAAGAAGGTGCAGGTCTCCAAGGAAAACACCACCATCATCGATGGCGTGGGTGACAAGGCTGCCGTCGACGCACGCGTCGGCCAGATCAAGACCCAGATCCAGGACACCTCCTCGGATTACGACCGCGAGAAGCTGCAGGAACGCGTTGCCAAGCTGGCCGGCGGCGTTGCCGTGATCAAGGTCGGCGCTTCGACCGAAATCGAAATGAAGGAAAAGAAGGATCGCGTCGACGACGCCCTGCACGCCACCCGTGCAGCCGTTGAAGAAGGCGTGGTCCCGGGCGGCGGCGTTGCCCTGGTCCGTGCGGTCACCTCGCTGGCTGGCCTGAAGGGCGCCAACGAAGACCAGAACCACGGCATCCAGATCGCCCTGCGTGCGATGGAAGCCCCGCTGCGCGAAATCGTGGCCAACGCCGGTGAAGAGCCGTCGGTCATCATCAACAAGGTCAAGGAAGGCACCGGCAGCTTCGGCTACAACGCCGCCACCGGCGAGTTCGGCGACATGCTGCAGTTCGGCATCCTGGACCCGACCAAGGTGACCCGTTCGGCGCTGCAGAACGCGGCCTCGATCGCTGGCCTGATGATCACCACCGAAGCCATGGTTGCCGAAGCTCCGAAGAAGGACGAGCCGGCCATGGGCGGCGCCGGTGGCATGGGCGGCATGGGTGGCATGGGCGGCATGGACTTCTAAGTCCCCCGCGTTCGCCCCGCAATGAAAAACCCCGCCGCAAGGCGGGGTTTTTTTGTGGCCGGTTGGAATCGAAATAGTAGATCCACGCCATGCATGGATGCCGCTGCCAGGTGCAAATCTACCCGCGGCCCTCGCGCCGCTGCAGCCACGGGTGGGCCGCCAGCAGGGCCAGCGCGCCGCCAGCGATCATGCCCTGTACCCACGGCAGACCCGTGATCGGCGCAAGCAGCAGGCCCGCCACCATGCCGATCAGACTGGCGCCGACGGCCACCCGCTGACGTCGCTGCCGATGTGCGGCCTGGCGATGGCGTGCAGCGATGCGCAGACGCCGTGCATCCGGCCGCATTACGGCCTCGGCAATGGCATCGATCTCTGGGCGATTCATCCTGCGTCCTGCTTGGGGAGTGTGCCTGCATCCTGGGTCATCATCAGTGCCGCGCGCAACCAGGCCATGAATGCGGGTACTGCCGCGTTGGCCTCCCCGTCCGCACGCGTCACCGCGTAGTAGGCGAAGGCCTGGGGCCAGGGCTGGTCGATCACCATCTGCAGCCGGCCACTGGCCAGCTCTTCGGCCGCATGGATGTCGCGCACCAGGGCGACGCCTTGCCCGGCCACCGCCGCGCGGATCAACAACAGGTCGTCATCGAAGGCAGGGCCGCGCTCCAGTCGTTCATCGACGGGCAGATCCAGTGCCTGGAACCACAGCCGCCAGTCGCTGCGGTCGGCGTCCTGCAACAGGGGCAGCTGCAGGCAATCCTGCACCGAGCTCACCGTCGGTGCGCCGGCCAACAATGCCGGACTGGCCACCGGCAGCAGCACCGGTGCCATCAGGTGCTCAGCATGCAGCCCCGGGTAACGCCCGAGACCGTGGCGGATGGCGATGTCCACCCCCTTGCGGCGCAGGTCGACCAGCGCCGCGCTCGAGTCCAGCTGCACGTCCACCTGCGGATGCAACGCACTGAACGCGCCCAATCGCGGTGCCAACCACTGTGCGGCGAAGCTCGGTGCCGCACTGATGCGCAGCGTGCGTCGCGTTTCCCAGCGCTCCAGGGTCTGCAGGCTGTGCGAGATCTGCTCGAAGGCCTGCAGCAGTTCCGGGTATACGCGAGCGCCTGCGACGCTGAGCACCACGCCATGCCGGGTGCGGTCGAACAGGTTCACACCCAGCCGTTCCTGCAGCTGCCGCAATTGCTGGCTGATCGCACCAGGTGTCACCCCCATCGCTTCGGCGGCAGCGGTCAGGCTGCCATGGCGGCCAGTTTCAACGAAGGCCCGCAGGCCCAGCAGTGGCAGCACCGCACCCATGTCCATTCTCCTGTAGCCGCGTCGGCACGCGCCGCGCTGCGACAGCATATCGAGCGTGCTGCAGGCTGTCGCGCGCCTGCCACTCTCGGCGAGCTGTGCTCAACTTCCCATGCAGGAGACATCGTTTCCTTCCCACGCCAGCGCTTCCTAGACTGGTTGCACGGCTGCTGCAGCGCCCGTTTCCGCATCGCGCGGCCACCTTCGTCGGGCGCCGCTGCGTGCCGTCGCTCCCTGCCGTCCAGGAACTCCATGAACGAGCCTTCGCTGCACCTGTATTCCGACAGTTCTCCCAATGGCTTCAAGGCCACCATCGCACTGGAAGAGCTGGGTCTTCCCTATCGCCTGCACCACGTGCGCATCGTAGATGGCGAACATCGCCATCCCGATTTCCTGCGGCTCAATCCGCATGGGCGCATTCCGGTGCTGGAGGATCGCGCGCGCGGCATCGTTGTCTTCGAATCGGCGGCGATCCTGATGTACCTGGCCGAACAGGGCAATGCGTTGCTGCCTTCCGAACCCGCTGCACGCTGGGAGACGCTGACCTGGCTGATGTTCCATGCCGCCAGCGTCGGCCCGATCCTCGGCCAGCGCGTGCACTTCGAGCATCTCGCACAACAGCCCGATTCCGCGGCAATCGAACGCTACCGCCGCCTGAGCGACGACCTGTTCGGCGTACTCGACCAGCGTCTACAGGGACGCGAGTGGTTGGCTGGCGATCACTACTCGATTGCCGACATCGCCCACTTCGGCTGGCTGCACATCGCCCGCATCATCGACATCGATTTCTCGCGGCATCGCCATCTGGATGCGTGGTACGCGCGGGTTGCAGCACGCCCTGCGGTACAGCGCGGCGTGCAGCTGCCCGAACCGGCCACCGGACCGTAAGGAGGCCATGCAGATGAATGATTCCATTGCGATGCGGGGCGCGTCGGCGCCGGCCTTTGCCATGCACCCGGGCTACCAGCGCATGTTCCGTGCCGATGCACTGACGCTGGGCATCTACCTGCCGTTGCGTTTCTACCAGGGCGACATGAGCGTGCTGCAGGGTCAGGGGCGGTGGGTGGAGCAGATCGATCGCCACGGCTTTGCCGCGGCATGGGTGCGCGACGTGCCGCTGTTCGATCCGATGTTCGGTGATGCAGGCCAGTTGTTCGACCCGTTCACCTACCTTGCATGGCTGGCGGCGCGCACGCAGCGCGTGGCCCTGGCCACCGGCAGCGTGGTACTGCCCCTGCGCCACCCGATCGATCTGGCCAAAGCGGCGGCGTCGATCGATCAGCTGTCTGGTGGGCGGCTGGTGATGGGTGTGGCGTCTGGTGATCGCCCGCTGGAATTCCCGGCCTATGGACTGGAGCACGCGGCGCGCGGAGAACGTTTCGCTACCGCAATGAACGAGATGCGCCGTTGGCTGCAGCCGGGCACGGATGGGCGGATGACACATGCCGGGGCCGAGCAGGGTGTGCAGTTGCTGCCGCCCACAGTCAGTGGTCGCGTTCCGCTGGTTGTCACCGGCGGTGCGCGCCAGTCGCTGGAGTGGATCGGCCAGCATGCCGATGGCTGGCTGACCTATCCCGAGGCCACCCACGACGCCGCCGGCCCGCAGCGGCTGGCCGCGAAGATCCGTGCCTGGCGCGCGCTGATCCCGGAGGGGGGCTTCCGTCCGCACATGACCAACGAGTGGATCGACCTGGTGGATGACCCGGATCATCCACGCACGCCGCTGCAAGGGGGCTATACCCTGCGCACCGGCCGCAAGGGCCTGATCGACCTGCTGCAGGCCTGGCAGCGCGCCGGCGTGAATCACGCGGCGCTGGGTATCCAGTTCGCCGCGCGTCCTGCCGGCGACGTGCTGCAGGAGTTGGCGGAGGAGGTGCTGCCGCTGTTCCCGCCGCACCCGGGGCCGGCGCCGCAGGTGATGGACTGGTAGCCACCTCCACGGAGATGGAATATGATTAGGCGCCTAATCATATCGGTATGGGTGATGATCGAAGCCAAGCACAGTGCCCTGCTGGAAGAGGCGCTGCGACGCGGCCACGCCAACGTCGCGCAGCTGCGCCTGTGCTTCCAGCTGCTCTCGTTGTCGTCGTCCATCGACCACGATTGCGCCACCCGGCTGGCGCCACACGGGCTCAGTGAGGGTCGCTTCATCGTGCTGTTCCTGCTGCATGGGGCCGGCGGCACGTTGTCGCCCCACGCGCTGGCCGAGCGCGCAGGCGTGACCCGCGCCACCATCAGTGGCCTGCTCGATGGCCTGCAGCGCGAAGGCCAGCTGCAGCGGTGCAGCGATCCCGAAGATGGCCGTCGTCTCCAGATCGTGTTGACCGCACAGGGAAAACGCTTGGCCGAGACGCTGTTTGACCAGCATACGCAGTGGATCGGTGGCCTGTTCAATGGTCTGGACACCGATGAACAGCAGGAGCTGTCGCGGTTGCTGCACAAGGTCTGGCAGCACACCGATGCTGGACGAGAGTCTGCAGCATGAGTCCGGCGATTGCGGCGCAACGCCTGCATGAACTCAACACCGGCCGCGTTGCCACCACCCATCTGGCCGAATGCCTGGCAGTGGATTTCGCCGCGTTGCTGCAGGTGGTGGCGCCTGAGCTTGCACCGGAAGCGCTGCAACGCATGCGGGATGCCTCAGGCAAGGGCATCACGCTGCGCATGGCCCTGGCCGCGCAACTGCTGCGTGAGGCGGGGGGGCAGGGGGCGCCTATGCTCTGGCAGGATCACGGCTCCGATACCGTGCGCGGCTGGGCCTGCTACCTGATCGGCAGCGATTCCCGCGCAACGTTGGCAGAGAAGCTGCAGCAGATGCGCACGCTGGCCGATGACCCACACTTCGGCGTACGCGAATGGGCGTGGTTGGCGCTACGCACGGACATCGTTGCCGCGCCGATGCAGGCGCTTGAGTACCTGCAACCATGGGCACAGGAAACATCGCCGTACCTGCGCCGCTTCGCCTCCGAAGCGCTGCGCCCACGCGGTGTCTGGTCCACGCATATCGCACTGTTCAAGCAGCACCCGGAGCATGCATCGGCGCTGCTGGAAGCACTGGCTGACGACCCGGAACGCTATGTGCAGGATTCGGTCGGCAACTGGCTCAATGATGCCGGCAAGACTCAGCCACAGTGGCTGCGCGAGCTGTGCACGCGTTGGCAGCACGAGCGCCACAGCGACGCCAACGCCTACATCCGCAAACGCGCACTGCGCTCGCTCCGGTAGTGCCGGCCGCTGGCCGGCAGCTCCGCCACCTCGTCAACTTCAAGGAAGAACCACCATGTCGCACACCTTCATCGAGCTCTATACCGCCACGCCTGCCTGGACCACACTCCCGCCCGAGCAGCGGAATGCCTTCTTCGCCCGTATCGGCGCCGGCATGCAGCAGTTCGATCCAGCCCGCATCACGCCGCTGGCGATGGGCCGCATTGCCACGGGCGTACCGCACGGCAGCGATGAGCAGTTCTATGCGGTCTGGCGCTGCGCAAGCCGCGAGGAGGTCGATGCGTTGGTGGCCGGCATTGCCGCTACCGGCTGGCATGCCTACTTCACCACTACCCATGCGGTAGGCGCGATGGACAGCATGGCCCAGCACCTGGCCGACCTGGCCGCCTTGTAGCGGGGCGGCAGACGCCGACAGATCCCGGTCCTCGGCAGGGGTGGCACATGCGCCTGTCACCCAGACGCGGTAAACAGGACGTTGCCCATGTCCATCCGCAGGGAAGTCGATCATGCAGAGCACGCTCCAGGTCACGCTGTTCGGCCCTCTTGGCGACAGCCCGGCGTTGCAGTTGCCGGGGCTGGAGGGGCCGTCGGTGGCCATCCAGGAATCGGCCCTGCGGCGGTTGGTTTCCGACCTCTACACCGCGCGTTCCCTGCTCAACCCCGAGCAGCTGGACGAGGCTCGGCAGGAACTGGATCGCGTGCTGGAACGCTGGGCCGACATCCATGAGGGCCTGCTGCTGGACGTGGAAGTGCATGGCAAATGAGCGACTTTGCGTGGTTGCCGCCGCATAGGCCGGGCTGGCACGCACCTCGCTGAACCGCGTCCCCAGTTGCGGATGAAACATTTTGCACTGCGCAAAAGCTGTGCTATCAATAGATCCCATGAACGCAGCCCCCACCAGCTTTTACTGGTATTACTTTCCGAAGCCACTGGCGGAGGAAGGACTGCGCTCACCCTGAAGAAAGCTTCAGACGCATTCCCGAAAGCCGCCAGCGAACCTGGCGGCTTTTTTCATGCCGCCACGCTGGGGACCCCCAACGTTCCGGAGATCTCCTGCAATGCCCCCGCACACCGACGACCTGCGTATCCGCACCATCGAACCGCTGACACCGCCTGCCCAGCTGCTGGCGATGCTGCCTTGTGACGATGAAGCTTCCGACACCGTCAGCGCCTCGCGCGCGGCCCTGCACCAGATCCTGCACGGCCGTGACGACCGCCTGGCGGTGGTGGTGGGCCCGTGCTCGATCCATGACCCGAAGGCCGCCATCGAGTATGCCCAGCGCCTGAAGCCCCTGCGCGATGCGCTGGCCGGTGAACTGGAAATCGTCATGCGCGTGTACTTCGAGAAGCCGCGCACCACGGTGGGCTGGAAGGGCCTGATCAACGACCCGGACCTGGATGGCAGCTTCAGGATCGACAAGGGCCTGCGCATCGCCCGCGGCCTGCTGCGCGACATCAACAAGCTCGGCCTGCCGGCCGGTGTCGAATTCCTCGACGTGATCTCGCCGCAGTACATCGCCGACCTGGTGGCATGGGGCGCGATCGGCGCACGCACCACCGAAAGCCAGGTGCATCGCGAGCTGGCGTCGGGCCTGTCGTGCCCGGTCGGCTTCAAGAACGGCACCGATGGCAACGTGAAGATCGCCGCTGACGCGGTGGGTGCTGCGTCCAACCCGCATCACTTCCTGTCGGTCACCAAGCAGGGCGGCACCGCCATCGTGTCGACCACCGGCAACCCGGATTGCCATGTGATCCTGCGCGGCGGCAAGCAGCCGAACTACGACGCAGGCAGTGTTGCCGAGGCCTGCCAGGTGCTGGCCAAGGCCAAGTTGCCGACGCGTCTGATGATCGACGCCAGCCATGCCAACAGCCTGAAGAACCCGGAGAACCAGCCGAAGGTGATCGAGGACATTGCCGTTCAGCTGGAAGACGGCGAACAGCGCATCGTTGGCGTGATGATCGAGAGCCATCTGGTCGGTGGCCGCCAGGAGCTGGTGGAAGGCCAGCCGCTGGTTTACGGGCAGAGCATCACCGATGGCTGCATCGACTGGGACACCACCGTGACGGTGCTGGAGCGACTGGCCGCGGCCGTGCGCGCCCGTCGCGAAGTAAAGGTGTCCGAAGCCGCCTGAGCGCGGCACGTGTGTGGATGGCGGCCAGCGCCTGCGGGGGTGCGGCCGCGATCAGGGCCGGTCGGAGTTGGAGACCGGCCCATCTGCACCGGCGATGCGCCTGGCGCTGCGCATGAGCGACAGCGCCAGGTACATCGCCGGGGTGGTGATTGCCGCTTTTCTGTGCCGTCGAGCGCTGGTCCCGCTTGATGCAGTAGATCCACGCCATGCGTGGATGAATACCCCGCTACATTCACCGTTTCGCCCGAATCCTCGCCAACGCCAGATACATCGCCGGCGTGGTGTACAGCGTCAACCATTGGCTGACCAGCAAGCCGCCGACAATGGCGATACCCAGCGGCTGCCGCAGCTCCCAGCCTTCGCCGTTGGCCAGCATCAGCGGCAGCGTGCCCAGCAGCGCCGCCAGCGAGGTCATCAGGATCGGTCGCAGGCGCAACCGCGCGGCTTCCATCACTGAATCCTGCGCGCTCAGCCCGCGCCGCTCACCGGCCAGCGCGAAATCCACCAGCAGGATGGTGTTCTTCATCACCACACCAACCAGCAGGAACAGGCCGAGCAGGGCGATCAGGTTCAGTTCGTTGCCGAACAGCCACAACGCCAGCAGAGCACCGACACCTGCCGAGGGCAGGGTGGACAGAATCACCAGCGGCTGCAGGAAGCTCTCGTAAAGGATGCCCAGCACCAGGTAGACCGCCAGCGTGGCGCCCAGCACCAGCCATAGCTGGCGCGCGCGCAGCTGATCCAGCCCGCCGGCTTCACCGGACAGTTTTCCCTGGACCGAACGCGGCAGCATCAGTTTCGACATTGCACCATCAATCGCTTGCGTAGCCTGCTCCAGCCCCACGCCCGGTGCCAGCGCGAACTCGATCCAGATCGAGGCGAACTGTTCGCTGTGATACACCCGGTCCGGCGCCATGCCGTAGCGCCAGCTGGCGATGCTCGACAGCGGAATGCGCTGGCCGTGGCTATCGATCACCTGCAACCGCGCCAGCGTGCCGGGGTCCTGAGTGTGCTTGGGGTCCAGCTCCATCACCACGCGGTATTGGTTGAGACTGTCGTACAGCGTGGCGACCTGGCGCTGGCTGAAGGAGTTGTTGAGCATGTTGGCCACCGTGCGCAGGTCGACGCCGTGGCGCGCGGCGGCTTCGCGGTCGATATCCAGCACCACCTGGCGCATGCCAGCGTCACCCTGTGCTTCCACGTCCACCAGCTCCGGCAGGCCACGCAGGGCGGCCGCCACCTTCGGTGCCCATTCGCGCAGCGGCGCGGTATCGGCCGACAGCAGCTGGAACTCGTACTTGCCACTGCTGCCTGCGCCCTCCAGGCGGATGTCCTGGTCCACCCACAGATAGAGATTGCCGCCGGGCAGCTTGGGCAGCCGCGCGCGCAGGCGGTCGATCACCTGCTGGCTGGAGACCTTGCGCTCGGCCAGCGGCTTCATCTTGATCATGATGAAGGCGTTGTTGACCCCGTTGCTGCCACCGATGTAGCCGATGATGTCCTCGATGGCCGGGTCGGACAGCAACAGCTTCCTGTACGCATCGATCTTCGGTTGCATGGCCTGGAAGGACAGGCCGTCATCGCCGCGGGCGAAGCCGCGCAGCTGCGCGGTGTCCTGCTTGGGCACGATGCCCTTGGGCACCTGCTGGAACAGCCACGTGTTGAGCGCGATGACTGCAACGAACGCCAGCAACGGCCAGCGCAGCCGGCGCAGGCTGGCCTGCAGCGTGCGCAGGTAGGCCCCGCGCAGGCGCTCGAACAGTGCGTTGCTGCCGCGCTGCCAGGCCGACGGCTGCCGTGCGTCGTCCACGAACAATCGTGCACACAGCATCGGAACCAGGCTCAGCGCGACCAGCACCGATACCGCCATCGCCGCCACCAGCGTCAGCGAGAATTCGCGGAACAGGCGTTCGACGAAGTCGTCCAGGAACAGGATGGAGATGAAAACCACGGCCAGTGCAACGTTCATCGACAGCAGCGTGGCACCGACTTCCGATGCGCCACGCACCGCCGCCTGCCAGCGGTCCGCGCCGAGTTCGCGATGGCGGGCGATGTTCTCCAGCACCACGATGGCATCGTCCACCACCAGCACGGCGGCCACGATCAGGGCCATCAGCGAGAGCGTGTTGAGTGAGAAGCCCATCAGCGCCACCAGCGCGAGCGTCCCGAACAGCACCACCGGAATCGCCACGCTGGGCACCAGCGCTGCACGCCAGTGGCCGAGGAAGCCGAGCACCACCAGCACCACCAGCACGATCGCCAGCACCAGCGTGAGCTCTGCTTCGTGCAGGGTGGCGCGGATTACCGGCGAGCGGTCCATCACCAGGCGCATGTCCACGCTGGAGGGCAACAGTGCATGCAGCTGCGGCAGCTGCGCCTGGATGGCATCAACGGTGGCGATGATGTTGGCACCGGGTTGGCGGCTGACGATCAGCAGCACGGCGGGGCGTTCGTTGTGGAAGCCGCTGGCGTAGCGGTCTTCCACGCCATCGGCAACGGCGGCGACATCGCCCAGCCGCAGCGTGCGGTCGTCGCTGACCTTCAACGCCAGTTCGCGATACTGCGCGGCCTGGCGCAGCTGCAGCGGCGCTTCCAGCTGCCACTGCTGGTGCGCGTCCCCCACCGCGCCCAGCGGGCGCACCGCATTGGCACGCGCGATGGCCTGGGCCACGTCCTCAAGCGCCAGCCCTGCATGGTTCAGTGCATTCGGGTCCAGCGATACACGCACCGCCGGCAAGGCGCTGCCACCCACCTGCACTTCACCCACGCCCGGTACCTGCGACAGCTTCTGCGCCAGCACGGTTGAGGCCAGGTCATACAGCTGGCCGGGCGACAAGGTGTCCGAGGTCAGTGCCAGCGCCAGGATCGGTGCCTGTGAGGGATTGACCTTGCGGTACTGCGGCATGCCGGGCATGCCACTGGGCAACTGCCCGCGTGCAAGATTGATGGCGGCCTGCACTTCACGTGCTGCCTCATCGATGTCGCGGCCGAGTACGAACTTCAGTTCGATCTGGGTCTGGCCCTGGGTGCTGGCCGAATCGATGCGCGAGATGCCGGGCAGGCTGCCCAGTGCGCGCTCCAGCGGCGTGGCCACGGTGGCTGCCATCGACTCGGGCGAGGCGCCGGGCAGGCTGGCGCTGACTTCGATGGCCGGGTAATCGACCTGTGGCAGTGGCGCCACAGGCAACAGGCGCAATGCCAGCAGGCCAGCCAGCACCAGCGCCACCGCCAGCAGGATCGTCGCAACCGGGCGCTGCACGCAGGCCTGCGCCAGGCGCGCGATAGGGGTCACGCGCGCGCCTCGTCAACGGTCACCGGGGACGTCGCACGGCCACGCTGCAGGCGATCAAAGGCAAGGTAGATCACGGGCGTGGTGAACAGGGTCAGTACCTGGCTGACCAGCAGCCCCCCCACCATCACCCAGCCCAGTGGCTGCCGCAGCTCGGCACCGGAACCACTGGCCAGCATCAGCGGCACTGCGCCGAACAGCGCGGCCAGCGTGGTCATCAGGATCGGCCGGAAGCGCAGCAGTGCCGCCTGGTGGATCGCTTCGCGTGGCGTCATGCCGCGTGTGCGCTGCGCGTCCAGCGCGAAGTCGATCATCATGATCGCGTTCTTCTTCACCAGGCCGATCAGCAGCACAATGCCGATCACCGCGATCAGGTCCAGGCTGCGCCCGCTTACCCACAGCGCAGCCAGCGCACCCACGGTGGCCGAGGGCAGGGTGGACAGGATGGTGATCGGATGGATGAAGCTCTCGTAGAGCACGCCCAGCACGATGTACATCACCACCACGGCCGCCAGGATCAGCCATAGCGTGGACGACAGCGAGCTGCTGAAGGCGGCCGCCGCACCCTGCAGGCGAAGTTCGATGCTCTGCGGCAGGTTCACCTGTGCGCGCGCGGCGAGCACGGCATCCACCGCTTCGCCCAGCGAAGCGCCCGGGGCAAGATTGAACGACAGCGTGGCCGCCGGGAACTGGCCGACATGGTTGCGCAGCAGGGCGGTCGGGCCCAGATCCACCCGTGCCACCGCACCCAGCGGCACGGTCTGTCCGCTGCTGCTGCGCACACGCAGGCCCGTGATCGCCTCCGGCCCGGGTTGCCGTGAAGGATCGGCCTCCAGCACCACCCGGTACTGGCTGGCCTGAGTGAAGATGGTGGAGATCTGGCGTTGCCCATAGGCGTCGTACAGCGCATCGGCCACCGCTTCCACGCTCACACCCAGGCGCGCTGCGGCGTCACGGTCGATGTTCACCCGTGCCTGCCGGCCCTGCATCTGCAGATCGCTGGCGACATCGCGAAGTGCCGGTTGCTGGCGCAGCGCCTGCAGCAGCTTCGGGGTCCAGCGCTCCAGTGTTTCAAGATCCGGCGTGGTCAGCGTGAACTGGTACTGGGTGCGGCTGATGCGGTCTTCGATGCCCAGCTCCTGCACCGGCTGCAGGTACAGAGTGATGCCGGGAATCTTCGACACGCGCTGTTGCAGGCGCGCCATCACCACGGCGGCGCCATCGCGGTCGCCGTGCGGTTTCAGCTCGATCAGCAGGCGGCCGGTATTGAGCGTGGCGTTGTTGCCGTCCACGCCGATGTACGAGGACACGCTGGCCACCGCCGGGTCGGCTTCGATGGCTGCCGCCAACGCCTGCTGGCGCTCGCGCATGGCCTGGAACGAGATGGCCTGCGGCGCTTCGCTGATGCCCTGCACCAGGCCGGCATCCTGCACCGGGAAGAAGCCCTTGGGCACGGCGAAGTACAGCGCTACGGTCAGTGCCAGCGTCGCGACCGTGGCCAGCAACATCAGCGGCTGGCGCTGCAGCACCCAGCGCAGCTGGCGGTCGTAGAGGCCGATGACGCGGTCGAAGACATCTTGTTTTGAGGTCGGAGCCCTGGCGGGATCCGACCCCTGGGCCGGGGTCAGATCCCCGTGGGGCTCTGACCCCTTCGCATGTGGCTTCAAGAAGCGCGCGCACAGCATCGGCGTCAATGTCAGCGAGACCAGCAGCGAGATACCGATCGCCACCGCCAGCGTCACCGCGAACTCATGGAACAGTGCGCCCACCAGGTCGGCCATGAACAGCAGCGGGATCAGCACCGCGATCAGCGAGACAGTCAGCGACACCAGAGTGAAGCCGATTTCCGCTGCGCCCTTGAGCGCCGCCTCGCGTGGGCTTTCACCTTCCTCCAGATGGCGGGCGATGTTCTCCAGCATCACGATGGCATCGTCCACCACGAAGCCGGTGGCGATGGTCAGCGCCATCAGCGTGAGGTTGTTGAGCGAATAGCCGGCCAGCAGCATCACCGCGAAGGTGCCGACCAGCGACAGCGGCACCGCGACGCTGGGAATGAGCGTGGCCGGCAGATTGCGCAGGAACACCCAGGTGACCAGCACCACCAGGCCGATGGCCAGTACCAGTTCCTTCTGCACGCCGCGCACCGACGCACGGATCGATTCGGTGCGGTCACTCAGCACGTTCATCTGCACGCCGGCCGGCAGCGTGGCCTGCAGCTGCGGCAGCAGCGTACGCACCTGCTCGACCACGGCGATCACGTTGGCACCGGGCTGGCGCTGGATGTTCACCAGCACCGCCGGGGTGGTGCCGCTCCAAGCGGCCAGCTGCCGGTTCTCGGCGCCATCGCTGATGGTGGCCACATCGCCCAGCCGTAGCGGCGCGCCGTCACGCCAGGCCAGTACCAGCGCGCGGTATTCGGCCACGCTGCGCATCTGATCGTTGGCGTCGAGCATCACCGCGCGGATCGGGCCATCGAAGCTGCCCTTGGGCAGGTTGACGTTGGCCGCAGCAATCGCGGTACGGATGTGGTCCATGCCCAGGCCGTTGGCGGCCAGTGCCGCTGGATTGACCTGGATGCGCACCGCGGGGCGCTGGCCGCCGGCCAGGCTGACCAGGCCGACGCCGGGCAGCTGCGCCAGGCGCTGGGCGATGCGGGTGTCGACCAGGTCGTGCACCTGCGGCAGCGACAGTCCCTGCGAGGTCACCGCCAGAGTCAGGATCGGGGTGTCGGCCGGGTTGACCTTGCGGTACACCGGCGGCACCGGCAGGTCGTCGGGCAGGAAGCTGCCCGCCGCGTTGATGGCGGCCTGCACGTCCTGCTCGGCCACGCCCAGTGACACCTCCAGCCCGAACTGCAGGGTGATGACCGAGGCGCCACCGGAACTGGTCGACGACAGTTGCTTCAGACCAGGAATCTGCCCGAGCTGGCGTTCCAGCGGCGCGGTGATGGTGCGTGTGGTCAGTTCCGGGCTGGCACCGGGGTACAACGTGGTGATCTGGATGATCGGATAGTCGACCTGCGGCAGTGCGGCCACCGGGAGCAGGCGGTAGGCCAGTACGCCGGACAGCAGCAGCGCCACCATCAGGAGAGTCGTTGCAACCGGGCGCAGGATGAAGGGGCGCGAGAGGTTCATGCGCCGGCCTTGGTCGCGGCCTCCTCGGTGATGATCTCCACCGCCGTGCCGTCTTCCAGCCCGTCGATGCCTTCGATTACCACCTTGTCCCCTGCGGCCAGCCCGGAGCGCACGGCCACGCGTCCATCATCAGCCGGACCGAGCACCACGGTGCGGCGCTGTGCCTTGCTGTCCTTGTCGACGATATGCACGTAGTTGCCCTGGCTGCCGAACTGCACGGCGGCATCGGGAATCAGCAGCGCGGGCTGCTCGCCCAGCTGCAGGCGTACGTTGACGAACTGGTTGGGGAACAGGGCCAGGTCGTGGTTGTCGAAGTGCGCACGCAGTTTCAGCGTGCCGGTGGTGGTATCGATGCGGTTGTCGACGCTGGACAGCGCGCCACTGGCAAGCTGCCGGCGTTCTTCGCGGTCCCAGGTTTCCACTGCCAGCGCCGGTTGTGCCTGCACGGCATCGAGCAGCGCGGGCAGCTCGGGTTCGGGCACGGTGAACAGCACGCTGATCGGAGCGGTCTGCGCCAGCGTCACCAGGCCTTCGGCATCGCTGGCACGCACCAGGTTGCCCACGTCCAGCCGGCGCAGCCCGACGCGGCCACTGACCGGGGCGACGATGCGGGTGTACTGCAGCTGCAGGCGCGCTTCGTCAACAGACGCCTGATCGCTGAGGCGGCGGCCCTGCAGCTGGCGCACCTTGCTCTGCTGGTCGCTCAGTTCCTGCCCGGACACGTAGTTCTGCTTCTGCAGTTCGCGGTAGCGCTGCAGCTGGCGTTCGGCGTTTTCCAGCTCGGCCAGATTCTGCTGCTGGGTACCCTGGGCCTGTGCCAGCTTCACCTCATACGGACGTGGGTCGATCTGCGCCAGCAGGTCGCCGGCTTTCACCTGTTGGCCTTCCTGGAAGTGCAGGCGCAGCAGCTCGCCATCCACGCGGCTGCGTACCACCACACTGTGCAGGGGGGTGACCGTACCGACCGCCTTCAGGCGCAGCACCAGCGGCTCGGCGCTGGCACGCGCCACGCGTACCGGCACCGTCTTGCCCGACGCATCGTCGCTGCTGCCGGCGCCATTCCGGGGCCAGAGCCACCACGCCAGAAGGGCGACGAGGGCGATGGCCAGCACCGCCCACAGCGGGCGGGCACGACGGAAACGGGAATTTTCGGCGACAGACATGGGGCATCCTGCGCCCTGCGCGCGCAGGGACATGCGGGCCCGTCGGTGCGTTCACGGCATCACGGGCAGCGGGGAGGGAGTGTCTGGCGGGGCCGCGGGCGCGGCGTGGCTGGATGCCGTCGCAGCAGCGACGGGGCGACAATGGTAGCCAATCACCCCGGCCAATGCCGCATGACCAACGTCATGCAACGCAAGCGGTAGTGGCGGGGGGGGGGGGGGGCCCCCCCCCGCCGGGGGGGGGGGGGGGGGGGGGGGGGGGCGGGGGGCGCGCCCCCGGTAGTGGGGGGGGGGGGGGGGGGGGGGGGGGGCGGCCCCCCGCCCGGCACTACCGTCAAGCAATCAATGCACTTCGTCGTGATAGACGAACTTCGGCATTTCCCAGCGGTAATGGATCGCCAGCAGGCGCAGCGCGAAGCCACCGCCGAGGCAGCACAGGATCGCGGTAGCGTCGGCCACGCCCCAGTGCAGCAGCAACAGGTAGGCCGCGCCGGTCAGCAGCGCGATGATCGCGTACAGCTCTTTCTGGAAGATCAGCGGCACCTCGTTGCAGAGGATGTCGCGCAGCACGCCGCCGAAGGCGCCGGTCAGCATGCCGGCAATCAGCACGATCGGCATGGCATGGCCGGCCTCACGTGCGATCGAGCAGCCGATCAGGGTGAAGGCGATCAGGCCCAGGCCATCGAGTACCAGGAAGGTGCGTCGGAAGTGGTGCATCCAGCGTGCGACCCAGGTGGCGATCAGCGCCGCACACACGGTGAAGCCCAGGTACTCGGGATGCTTCACCCAGCCCAGCGGGTAGTGGCCGAGCAGGATGTCGCGCAGCGAACCACCACCGAGGGCGGTGACGCAGGCGATCATGACCACGCCGAACAGGTCCATGCGGCGGCGGCCGGCGGACAGCGCGCCGGTCATGGCTTCGGCGGAAATGGCGATCAGGTAGATGATGGACAACAGCATGGGGCAGGCTCCGGGCGCGGTGGGGCCGGCCATGCGCATATACCGCCACTGCCTGCGCAATGACGGGATGACGATGACCGGTGCCGCTCCCGCTGTCCTTTTGCCTGAGAGTTCAGCGGCGTTGGCCGCGTGCCCCTTCGGCGGATCGTCCCGGGCGTGCCCGGTGACCTCTCTCCAGCTCGGCGAGTCGAATGCATGGTTGGTGGGATTCCAGCCCACCGGCCTGAGCGATCATGGGAGCCTGCGCCTTCGGCGGGCGCCAGCGCGGCGCCTCTCTCCTGCATTCGGCCGCCAGTATATCCGCTGCAGTGCAGCACGGCATAATCCGGCCATGGCCCCGTCCCTCCGCCCCTGGTTCCTGTACCTGCTCGAATGCCGCGATGGCAGCTATTACGCCGGCATCAGCACCGACGTGGACGCGCGTTTCGCTGCCCACCAGGCCGGCAAGGGCGCGCGCTACACCCGGGCGCGGCCGCCGCTGCGCGTGCTGGCCGTACGCGAGTACCCGGACCGGGCTGCCGCCTCGCGGGCCGAGTGGCAGCTCAAGCAACAGCCGCGCGAACGCAAGCTGGCCTGGTTGCAGGCGCCAGCCGAAACGCTTCTGTAGATCCACGCCCACGCTCGGCTCCGGCCTGCCGACAGCGCCGGTCCCAGTAGAGCCACGCCATGCGTGGATGGGCTGCCCGGCCCATGCGATGATCGCTCCGCGCCCAGAGCCGGAGACCCGGATGTCCACGATTGCCCTGCTGTTCGCTCTCTCCGCAGCAACGAGCCCCGCTGCCGACCCGGCCACGATCGCGGCCATCGAAGCCACCTGCCACGACTACGTCGACGGCCAGCTGGAAGCCGACCCGCAGCGCGTCGCCCGCTCCCTGCACCCGGACCTGGCCAAGCGCGCGGTGCTCGGCGATACACCCGACGAACGCCTGGGCCTGCGCCGCATGTCGAAGGAAGAGCTGGTCGCGTTGACGAAGCAGGGCGCGCTGAAGACCCCGAAGGATCAATGGGACCGCCGCTGCACCGTGCTGGACGTGACCGGCAACGCCGCCTCGGTGCGGCTGGAAACCCCGTGGTTCGTCGATTACTTCCACATGGGGCGCTTCGACCAGCGCTGGGTCATCGTCAACGCGCTGTGGTACCCGAAACCGAAGGCGCCGTAGAGCGATGCGTGCCGCGGGGAAAGCATGGCTGTCAGTCATCGTGTTGGTCGCCGGCATCGCACTGCTGCCTGGCCTGCTGTACCTGCTCGGGCTGGCATTGGTGAAAGGCCGGCCGAAGCCGGCGGACCGCGCGCCCAGCGGTGTGGCTGCGTGCAGCAGTGAACCACGGGCGGCATACCAGCCGATGAACCCCTGGCGCTTCGCCGCGCAGTTCTTCGACAAGGAAGTGATGCAGAAGAAGGTGCCTGAAGTGGAGCGGGAGGCCTTCTGGATTGCCCGACGCCACCTGTGGCGACAGCCTCGGCACGGCATGCTGCGCTGGCATCTGAGCAGCACCGCGTTGACGATCTGGATCACCCGGCATTGGAGTACCGCGCAGATTGCCGATACCGCAAGGAAGGAGGATTTCTGCCGCACCTGGTCGAAACGGCGGGTGCCAGGTGGTCCGATGAGGCAGTAGGGCCACGCCATGCGTGGATGAGCTCCATGCGGCCTGCACAGACATCCATCCACGCATGGCGTGGATCTACTCCCAGGCAGAGAACCCGTGTCCGTCTTCGGCCCTAGCGCCTCGGCCGCCGGTCTTCCTGATCATCACCGAAGATGATGCGCGCGCTGCGCTGGTAGCTCCAGTACGCCACGGCCCAGTTCAGCAGCACCACGATGCGGTTGCGGAAGCCGATCAGGAAGAACACGTGCGCGGCCAGCCAGAACCACCAGGCCAGCACGCCGGAAAGCTGCAGCCGGCCCAGGTGCACGATCGCGGCCATGCGGCCGATGGTGGCCAGGTTGCCGAAGTCGGCGTACTTGAACGGCCCCGGTGCGGCCTTGCCATGCAGGCGCGCGCGGATCACCTCGGCCACGTACTTGCCCATCTGCTTGGCGGCAGGGGCCACGCCGGGTACCGGCTTGCCGTTGGCCTGGTTCAGTGCGGCCAGATCGCCGGCCACGAACAGTTCCGGGTGGCCGGGCAGGGTGAGATCGGGTTGCACCTGCACGCGGCCGGCGCGGTCCAGCGGCACGTCCAGGGTGCGCGCCAGCGGTGAAGCGGCCACACCGGCGGCCCAGACCACCGTGCGTGCCGGCACGAACTGCTCACCGAGCTTGAAGCCCTGGCTGTCGATGTCGCTCACCGGGGTACCCGTCAGCACTTCCACGCCCAGTTTTTCCAGCTGCCGGCGTGCTTTCAGCGAAAGCACTTCCGGGAACGAAGACAACACGCGTGGGCCAGCTTCGACCAGCCGCACCTTGGCGCTGGCCGGGTCGATGTGGCGGAACTCGTTGCGCAGCGTATGCCGCGCGATCTCGGCCAGAGTGCCGGCCAGTTCGACGCCGGTAGGTCCACCACCCACCACGGCAAAGCTCAGCCATGCGGCCTTCTTCGCCGGGTCCGGTTCGGCCTCGGCGCGCTCGAAGGCCAGCAGCAGCTTGCGGCGCAATGCGATGGCATCGTCCAGCGTCTTCAGGCCCGGGGCATCATCGGCCCACTGGTCGTTGCCGAAGTAGGCGTGGGTGGCGCCGGTAGCCAACAGCAGGCTGTCGTAGTCCAGCGTGCTGCCATCGGCCATGCGGATCTGCCGGGCCTGCTTGTCGATGGTCACCACTTCGCCGAGGCGGACTTCCACATTGCGCTGGTGGCCGAGGATGTGGCGCAGCGGTGCGGCGATATCCGGCGCGGACAGGCCGGCGGTGGCCACCTGGTACAGCAGCGGCTGGAACAGGTGATGGTTGCGGCGGTCGACCAGGGTGATGCGTATGCGCTCGCGGGCCAGGGCACGGGTGGCCCAGAGACCGGCAAAACCGCCGCCGACAACAACCAGGTGGGGAACGCGCTCGCGACTCATCGACTCACTCCAGTGGGGGCATGGGGGAAGCGCCTGGCATCTTCGCATGATGGCCCCCTGTCACGTCAGCGCCCGCATGGATCGGCGATACTCGGGTTCAGGCAACGGCCCGTGAGGAGCCCATGAGCGAACCGGAAAAGCGCATCGCCCTGTTGATCGACGCCGACAATGCGCCGGCATCGAAGATCGACGAGGTCCTGGCCGAAGTCGCCCGCTACGGCGTGGCCAACGTTCGCCGTGCTTACGGCAACTGGAAGAGCCCGCGGTTGAAGGGCTGGGAAGCGGTGCTGCACGAGTACGCGATCCGCCCGATCCAGCAGTTCGCCTACAGCAAGGGCAAGAATGCTTCAGACATGGCGATGGTGATCGACGCCATGGACCTGCTGTACGCGCGCAATCTCGATGGCTTCGCCATCGTGTCCAGCGATGCCGATTTCACCCCCATGGTGATGCGCCTGCTGACCGACGGCGTGAAGGTCTATGGCTTCGGGGAGAAGAAAACCCCGGAGCCGTTCGTCAACGCGTGCTCGAAGTTCACCTACCTGGAAGCGCTGGGCCAGACCCATGCCAGCGTGCCGGATGCCGAACAGGCCTCCAGCGAACAGGCATCGAACGAGCCCGTGGCCAACGACGATGCCCGGCCACGCAAGAGCGGTGCGGAAATGCGCAGTGACACCCGGCTGGTGAAGATGCTGCGCCGCGCGGTGTCCTCGGCCGAGGGCGAGGATGGCTGGTCGCATCTGGGGCCGGTTGGCAGCCAGATCGGCAACCAGGCTTCGTTCGATCCGCGCAACTACGGTTACGGCAAGCTCAGTGACCTGCTGGCGGCGATCGGCCTGTTCGAGCTGAAGAAGGACGGCAAGTCGTCCTACGTACGCGCGTTGCCGAAAAAGAACCGGTAGTGCCGGCCGCTGGCCGGCAGCGCGCAGGTGCCCGATTCCACATCGGCCACCCACACACCCACTCCGATCAGGCGTATCGTTGCCGCTCGCATTGCCAGCAAGGAAAAAACCCGCATGTTGAAGATCTGGGGCCGCCGCAATTCCAGTAACGTCCGCAAGGTGCTGTGGTGCGCCGAGGAGATCGGCCTGCCGTATGAATCCATCGAAGTCGGTGGCAGCCATGGCGGCACGCAGACGCCGGAGTACCAGGCGATGAATCCCAACAGCCTGGTGCCGGTGATCGAAGACCACGGCCTGCCGCTGTGGGAGTCGAATGCCATCGTGCGTTACCTGAGCGCGCGCTATGCGCTGGGCACGCTGTACGCCGAAGACCCGATGGAACGTGCCCAGGCCGAGAAGTGGATGGACTGGAGCACCTCGCGGATGGCGCCGATCTACACTGACCTGATCTGGGGCATCATGCGCACCGCCCCTGCCGACCGTGACGAAGCGCGCATCAATGCCGCCATCGTGCGTGCCGGTGACTACCTGGCGATGGCCGATGCCACGCTGGCCAAACAGCCGTGGCTGTCCGGCGAGAAATTCGCGATGGGTGACATCCCGCTGGGCTCGCTGATCTATGCCTGGTTCGAACTGCCGATACAGCGCCCGGAACTGCCGCACCTGGCCGACTGGTACGCCCGCCTGCGCGAGCGGCCGGCCTACCAGCGCGGCGTGATGTCGCCGCTGACGTAAGCGGGGCCGGGTCCTTTCCTGGAAAGAGAAGCAGCCGAGCATGGCTCGGCTCTACAGTAGTGCCGAGCCATGCTCGGCAGCACCGACCGGATCAATACAGATCCGTCGGGTCCACATCCAGCGACCAGCGCACCTTGCGTGCTTCCGGCAGCGTGTAGAGCTGCGGAACCAGCTGCGAAAGCACCCCATGCAGCGGCGGCCGCTGCAGCGCAGACAGCAGCAGTTGGGTGCGCTGGTAGCCGGCACGCCGTGGCATCGGCGCCGGCATGGGCCCATAGGCCTCGACCACATTCTGTTCCCCCAGCAGTTGCCGCGCCGCCAGCAGGAACGCGTTGGCATGCTCCACTTGCTGTGCCTCGGCCCGCATCAGTGCCAGATGCGCGAACGGTGGGAATCCGGCCGCCTGGCGCTGGTTCAACTCGGCCTGCGCGAACGGGTGGTAGCCACCGCTGACCAGGGTTTCCAGCAGCGGGTGCCCGGGATGATGGGTCTGCAGCCAGACCTCACCAGGATCACGTGCACGTCCCGCGCGACCGGCTACCTGGATCAGCTGCTGGGCCAGTTTCTCGCTGGCGCGGAAGTCGGCGGAGAACAGACCTTCGTCGATGCCCACCACCACCACCAGGGTCAGCTTGGGCAGGTCGTGGCCCTTGGCCAGGATCTGCGTGCCGACCAGGATGCCGGGCTGGTCGCCCAGTTTCGCCAGCTGCTGTTCCAGCGCGTCACGTCGCGACGTGGTGCCGCGGTCGATGCGCACCACCGGGAAATCGGCGAAGGCGGCGGTGAGGTGCTCTTCCAGGCGTTCGGTGCCGATACCCTGCGGCTGCAGCGCCAGGCTGCCGCAGGCCGGGCAGGCCAACGGTGCCGGTTGCCGCGCGCCGCAGTGATGGCACTGCAGGCGACGGCCGCCGCCATGCACGGTCATCGGTGCATCGCAGCGGTTGCACGGTGCAGTCCAGCCACAGTCGTGGCACAGCAGCACCGGCGCGTAGCCACGGCGGTTCTTGAACACCAGCACCTGCTGGCCACGCTGCAGGTGTTCGCCGATGCCGGCCAGTACGTCGGCTGACAGACCGTCATGCAGCGGCCGCTTGCGCACATCGAGGATGCGCACGCGTGGCGGCCGTGCGTCACCGGCGCGCTGCTTCAGGCGCAGGTGCGTGTAGCGCCCGGCGTAGGCGTTATGCAGGGTTTCCAGCGAGGGCGTGGCGCTGCCCAGCAGCACCGGGATGCCGAGTGCCTTGGCGCGCACCAGAGCGAAATCGCGCGCGTGATAGCGGATGCCATCCTGCTGCTTGTAGCTGCCGTCGTGTTCCTCGTCGACGATCAGCAGGCCGGCCTGCGGCAATGGCGTGAACACCGCCGAGCGGGTGCCGACGATGACCCGTGCCTCGCCACGCGAAGCCGCCGCCCAGACGCGTGCGCGCTCGTTGTCATTCAACCCCGAGTGCAGCGCGTGCACAGCGATGCCGAGGCGGCCGCGGAAGCGTGCCAGGGTCTGTGGGGTCAGGCCGATTTCCGGCACCAGCACCAATGCTTGCTTGCCCTGCGCCAGGCAATGGATGATCGCCTGCAGGTAAACCTCGGTCTTGCCGCTGCCGGTCACGCCATCCAGCAGGAAGGGCTGGAAGCCTTCGGTGGCGTTGATTGCGGCCACCGCCTCGGCCTGGTCCGGGTTGAGCGTTGGACCGGGCAGTGGCTGCGCATGTTGCGGGGCCACCGTCAGCGCCACGCGCTCGGCCAGATCACGCTTGGCCAGACTGCGTGCTGCGGCGCGCCAGTCCTGCATGCGTTCGCCCAGCACATCCTCATCCACCACGGCGTCGGCCAGCAGTTCGGCCAACTGCCGCGGGCGGCTGCCGGCGCGCAGCTTCCCGCGCTGGGCATGGCCTTCTACCGTCAGCTGCCAGCCCCAGTGATGGGTGTCGGGCAGGGTCTCGCCATGGCGCAGCGGGCCGGGCAGGGCGGTGCTCAGCACTTCGCCGAGAGGGGCATGGGTGTAGCGCGCCAGCCACTGCAGGCTCTGCCACAGCTCACCCTGCAGCAGCGGCTGCGGATCGCACCAGGCCAGCGCCTGGCGCAGGCCCTGACCGTCGTCGGTCTGGCCGTGGCCGACCACCACGCCGACCAGTTCGCGGTTGCCGAACGGCACCTTCACACGGCAGCCGACCGCCGCCGTGGGGGCCTCGCCCTCCGGCGACAGGTAGTCGAACAGGCGAGGCAGGGGGACGGGCAGGGCGACCTGCAGGGTCGGAATCGGTGAAAGCATCGGGCCAGTGTAACGGCCCATGCGCGCGCGAATGGCAGGAGCGGGATCGGCCGGGCGACGCCCGTTGAATCATAAATGTCACCTAAATATCGGTGTCCATTGGAGATTCAGTCTTATCCACATGTTCTGTGGATAACGTTGTGCGTTAACGGTCAGCGGAAACGCAGAAGGCCGATGGCGACGGCCTCACGCTCGGGTTGGTCAAAAAATCGCCACATAGTAAAAACATTCAAAATCAACAACTTATGTGTGAAACAATGCTGAAACAGAGTGAATTCAGCTGGATGCCCCAGTTTTCCGCAGCGGGGCCTTGGTGCTGTGCACAACCTGCAGCACGAAGTGCCTGCGGGCGCAAGTCCTGCCGGGCGCCGATGGCCTGCCGCTATCATGCCGGCAGACCTTTGGAGTGACCGATGACGGCTGTGCCCGCCCCTGTTTCCTCGACCGCGGCCGGCGCGCTGTCGGCGTTCCTGCGAGGCGTTGAACGCCGCGCCCTGGTGGTGGCTGAACTGCAGTGCGGCGATGCTGCCCGGGCCGAGCAGACCCTGGTGGCGGTGATGCGCGCGTTTGCGGCGGTCGCCAGCGACCTGCCGATGGCGCAGTGGCCAACCCGCTTCTGGACCCTGCTGGCCCAGCGCCAGGCGCTGCGTGAGCCGGTGGGCGGCCAGTGGGGACCGCCGTTGGCTGCGCTTGGCGAGATGGGATCGCTGCCGCGCCTGGCGCTGTTGCTGCGGGTGGGGGGCAGCCTGGACGAAGGCATCGCCATGCGCGTGCTCGACCAGGACGAGGCCAGCTACCAGCATCTGCTCGCCGACGCTTGCCCGCGCGATGCGCACGGCCAGCCCGATGCATCGGCCTGGCGTCAACTGGCCGAACAGGTGCAGGCGCGCATCCGCGATCTGCCGGCCAAGCGCCTGCAGCAGCTGCAGCAACCCGCCGCGCCGGCCGCCAACAATGAATCCCCGACCGCCGGCTGGCGTGCACCGCAGCGGGACGAGCGTGCGGCTGCCAGCGGCAAGCGCCGCCGATCGAATGCCAAGCCACGCTGGCGCGGTCCGCTGATCCTGCTGGTGACGGTGGCGGTGCTGTTGGCCGCAGCACTGGGCTGGCGCTATTGGCAGGGGCATTCGTTCGGCAGCGACGCCCCGCTGCCGGAAGGCGTGGTCGGCGAAGCGGGGCCGGTCACGGTGGAAGCACTGCCGCCAAGCAAGGTCAACGCCACGCCGGACGCGACCCCTGCGCAGGCTACGGACGACGCCACGATGCTGGCCGACCGCGACTATCCGCTGGTGGCCGATGCCGATCTGTATGCGTGGACGGCGGCCGGTGGCCCACTGCCGGTGGACGAATCGCAATCCAAGCCGAGCCGGCCCGAGCCGGCAAGCGCCACGCTGGAAACCGCTGCTGCCGATGAATAAGACCCTGTTCGCCAGCCTGCTGCTGGCCCTGCCGTTGTCGCTGTCCGCCGCGCCGCAGACCTTGAACGTGCCGCTGCCGCCGCCAGTGCCGGGCAGTTCGTCGACGGCTCCGGGCCCGGCCACCACAAGCACGACACCGGCTGCATTCACCCAGCTCGACGCCCAGCAGCAGCGCCAGCGCCGCGCCGACTACGCCGCATGGCGGGCATTGCCGGAGGGCGAACGCGAGCGGATCCGCCAGGCCGCTGCGCGCTTCAATGCGCTGCCGGCCGACCAGCAGCAACGCCTGCGCCAGCAGTTCCAGGCGCAGGACCAGGCATTCCGCGAAGGCTGGCGGCTGGGCCCGCAACTGGGCCTGGAATTCCCCAAGCTGCACGGCCTGTTCGGCTTCGTGCCGCCGGAGCAGCGCGAGGCCGCGCTGGCCGTGCTGCGCCAGCTCAGCCCGGCGCAGCTGGCCCAGCTGACCCTGGTCGCGCAGCGCACACCACCGCAGGAACGCGACACGGTACGCAGCGCGTTCCTCGCGGTGCCGGCCGCCGAGCGCGACACCTGGCTCAAGCGCCAGGCCGGGCAGTAATGCCGAGGGCGTAGCGTCTACGGGTAGAGTCGACTGTCAGTCGACTTGCGCGCGCAGCGCGGGGTTTTCGCGATCTGATGGAAGAGCAATCGACTGACAGTCGACTCTACGCAGCGGGCCCTTATCCCCGGTAACGTGATCGCAACGCGTGATGCCGGGGCCTGCCGGAACCCAGCATTCACGCCATGTCATGGGAATGCGCGCGCTGCACGCGTAAGATGGCGGCCCGCAACCCGGTGCCTGTGCCCTTCGCGCGCAACCGCAGTTCGCGTCAAGCACCTTATGTCTACTGCAACCTCCACGCCGCGCTTCAGCAAGGAAGTCGGCGCTACCGGTCTGCTCGCCCTGCCGCTTGTGCTCGGGCATGTGTCCACCGGTCTGATCTCCTTCGTCGACAATGTCATTGCCGGCCACCACGCCACGGCGACCCTGGCCGCGGTGACCATCGGCACCGCCCTGCTGTGGCTGCCGATGCTGATCCCGATCGGCACCCTGATCTCGCTCACCGCCTCGGTGTCGCAGCTGCATGGCGCTGGCCGCGAGCGCGAGATCGGCCCGCTGTTCCGCCAGGCACTGTGGCTGGCGCTGGGCCTGGGCCTGATCATGTTCACCTTCCTCACCGTGGTGCCGCCGCTGCTGCCGGCCTTCGGCATCGCGCCGGACATCGTGCCGGGGGCCACCGCATTCCTGCACGCGGTGCGCTGGGGCGGCCCGGCGCTGACCCTGTATTTCTGCATGCGCTATCTCAGCGAGGGCATGCACTGGACGCTGCCGACCATGCTGCTCGGCTTCGGCGGCCTGCTGGTGCTGGCACCGATGGGCTATGTGCTGGCCAACGGCAAGCTCGGCTTCCCGGAAATGGGCGCCGAAGGCCTGGGCATCGCTTCGGCGGTGATGATGTGGCTGCAGGCGATCGCCTTCGCCACCTACCTGTGGTTCACCAAGCGCTTTGCCCACCTGCAGCTGTTCTCGCACTTCGAAGGACCGCGCTGGAAGGCGATCTGGGACCTGCTGCGCACCGGCCTGCCGATCGGCATCACCGTGCTGATGGAGGGTGGCCTGTTCATCGTCACCGCGCTGCTGATCGGCCGCCTTGGTGCCAATGAAGCGGCCGCGCACCAGATCGCGATCAACGTCGCCCAGCTGTGCTTCATGATCCCGATGGGCGTGGCCGAGGCCACCACCGTGCGCGTCGGCCATGCGGTCGGTCGTGGCGATGGCTTCGGCGTGCGGCGCGCGGCCTGGGCCGGCTACGCGATCATCATGGGTACGCAGACGTTGTCGGCAGCGGTGCTGCTGTTCGGCCATGACGCCATCGTCGGTGTCTACACCAACGACCTGGCGGTGGCCGGCCTGGCCTCCACCCTGCTGCTGTACGCGGCCACCTTCCAGTTCCCGGATGGCATCCAGGTGCTGTCGGCCGGCGCGCTGCGCGGCTTGAAGGACACCCGCGTGCCGATGTTCATCGCCATGTTCGCGTACTGGGGCCTGGGCATGCCGCTCGGCGCCGGGCTCGGCCTGGGGTTGGGCATGGGGCCGCAGGGCATGTGGATCGGCCTGATCGTCGGCCTGACCGCCGCCGCCATCCTGATGGGCTGGCGCCTGCGCCGCAGCAGCCTGCGCATCGGCCAGTCCGCGCTGTCCTGACCTCCCGCCCGCCACGATGATCCGTGGCGGGCGATCCCCTGACTTGTGTCCGATGCCGCATCACGCGGCACCGGCTATGCTGGCACCACGGCAAGAAGCCATCCGGAGCGTTCCATGAATCAACCCGTGCCCCCGCTGCCCCCGGCGCGTCGCAACCCCGTCGCCAGTTTCTTCATCGGGCTGTGGGACGTCATGAACTTCACACGCCGGTTGATCCTCAACCTGGTGTTCTTCGGCCTGCTGTTCCTGCTGCTGGTGATGTTCGTCATCGCTGCCGGCATGGGCGCCGGTGCCAGCAAGTCGCTGCAGGACCGCACCACCCTGGTGATCGCACCGGAAGGCCGCCTGGTCGAGCAGTTCAGTGCCGATCCGGTCAGCCGCGCGCTGGCCAAGGCGGTGGGTGACAACGGCGCCGAAGAGATCCAGCTGCGTGACCTGCTGCGGGTGATCGAGTCGGCCAAGGACGACAAGAAGATCGAGCGCGTGGTGCTGGAGCTGGACAAGCTGCAGCCGTCGGGCTTCGCCTCGCTGCGTGAAGTGGCCACCGCGCTGCAGGACCTGCGTGCGTCCGGCAAGCAGCTGGTGGCCTACAGCGAGAGCATGGGCCAGTCGCAGTACCTGCTGGCCGCACAGGCCGACGAGGTCTACCTGGACCCGATGGGTTCGGTCGTGCTCGAGGGCCTGGGCCGCTACCGCCAGTATTTCCGCACCGGCCTGCAGGACAAGCTGGGCGTGGACGTGCACCTGTTCAAGGTGGGCGAGTACAAGTCCGCGGCCGAGCCGTACGTGCTCGACGCCGCCTCGCCGGCGTCCAAGGAAGCCGACCTGTTCTGGATGAACGACGTGTGGCAGCGTTACCTGGGCGACATCGCCAAGGCCCGCCGCCTGGATCCGGCACAGTTGGCCGCCGGCATCGACACGATGCCGGAAGGCATCGCCGCTGCCGGTGGCGACCTGGCCAAGTTCGCCCTGCAGCAGAAGCTGGTGACGTCACTGAAGACCCGCGAGGAATTCGAGGATCTGATGATCGAGCGCGGCATGGCTGACGACGATGCCGACGGTGGTTTCCGCAACATCGACTTCGGCTCCTACCTGGGCCAGCTCGATGCGCGCCGCAACCCGGTGGACTCGCGTCCGCAGGTGGCGGTGGTGGTGGCCGAAGGCGAGATCAGTGGCGGCGACCTGCCGGCCGGCCGCATCGGTGGCGAGTCGACCTCGGCGCTGCTGCGTGCCGCGCGCGACGACGAGAACGTGAAGGCCGTGGTGCTGCGCGTGGATTCGCCGGGCGGTGAAGTGTTCGCCTCCGAGCAGATCCGCCGCGAGGTGGTGGCCCTGCAGGCCGCCGGCAAGCCGGTGGTGGTGTCGATGGGTGACCTGGCCGCCTCCGGTGGCTACTGGATCAGCATGAATGCCGACCGCATCTATGCCGACCCGTCGACCATCACCGGTTCGATCGGCATCTTCGGCATGGTGCCGAACTTCAGCCGCGCGCTGGACAAGATCGGCGTGCACACCGATGGTGTCGGCACCACCCGTTTCGCCGGTGCCTTCGATGTCACCCGTCCGATGGATCCGGCTGTGGGCCAGGTCATCCAGACGGTGATCAACAAGGGTTACGCCGACTTCACCGGTCGCGTCGCCGACGCCCGCAAGAAGCCGGTCGAGGCTGTCGACGAAGTGGCCCGTGGCCGCGTGTGGAGCGGTGCACAGGCCAAGGAACGCGGCCTGGTCGATGCCTTCGGTGGCCTGAAGGATGCCGTGGCCGACGCCGCGAGTCGCGCCAAGCTCGGCAAGGCCGATGCCTACCGCGTGCGCTACATCGAGAAGGCGGCGACGCCGTTCGCGCAGTTCGTCAGCGGTTTCGCTGGCAGCCGCGCCGGTGCCTGGATGCTGTCCGATTCGGGCATGGCGCGCATGATGCTGGCGCGCACGATGCCGGAAGTGGATACGCAGCTGCGCTTCGTCGAGAACGCGGCCCGCGAGAAGGGCAATGGCGCGCCGGTGAAGGCGCTGGCGTACTGCTTCTGCGGGTTCTGACCGGCAACGGTATCGAATGAAAACGCCCGGCTCAGGCCGGGCGTTTTCGTTGATGGGGTCGGATCCCTTTGCAGCGCAAAGGGTGCTGACCCCACAGGTCACTGCGTCGCGTCGGCCTCGGCCTTGCGCTCACGCGCGGCGGCATCGTCCACGGTTTTCTGCACGCCCTTGGCGCGGTCCAGCGGTTCGTTGATAGCACGCGACATCGCTCGTGGCACCGGTGGCTTCTCTGGGTTCGGCGCCGGCGGCCGCTGGCAGCCCGCCAGCAGCACGGTGGCCAGCAGGGGCGAGGACAGGATCAGCATGCGCATGGCGGCTCTCCGCGGTGGGCGTACGGGCAGTGTCGCACCTTCGGCAGGGCGCCGCCGTGAGCGCGTATCCTTGCGGCATCGAAATGCAGTGGGCACGGCCCCGGAGGACACATGACCCAGCAACGGTGGCGCCTGGACGGCCAGACGGCCCTGATCACCGGCGCCAGCGCCGGCATCGGCCTGGCCATCGCGCATGAACTGGCGGGGCTCGGCGCCGACCTGATGATCGTCGGCCGCGATATCGACATGCTGGAGACCGCACGCGACGAACTGCTGGATGTGTATCCGCAGATGCAGGTGCACGCGCTGGCCGCCGATGTTTCCGACGACGAGGACCGCCGCCAGATCCTGGACTGGGTGGAGGACCACAGCGATGGCCTGCACATCCTGGTCAACAACGCCGGCGGCAACGTCACCAAGGCGGCCACGGAGTATTCCGAGGACGAATGGCGGAAGATCTTCGAGACCAACCTGTTCTCGGCATTCGAGCTGTCGCGCTACGCGCATCCGCTGCTGGCCCGCCACGCGTCGTCGTCGATCGTCAATGTCGGCAGCGTGTCCGGCCTGACCCACGTGCGCAGTGGCGTGGTCTACGGCATGACCAAGGCGGCGATGCACCAGATGACCCGCAACCTGGCCGTAGAGTGGGCCGAGGATGGCATCCGGGTCAACGCGGTGGCGCCGTGGTACATCCGCACGCGGCGCACGTCCGGCCCGTTGTCGGACCCGGATTATTACGAGGAAGTGGTCAACCGCACGCCGATGCGCCGCATCGGCGAGCCGGAGGAAGTGGCTGCGGCCGTGGGCTTCCTGTGCCTGCCAGCGGCCAGCTATGTCACCGGCGAGTGCATCGCGGTGGATGGTGGTTTCCTGCGCTACGGGTTCTGATCATGCGGTGGTAGTGGCGGGGGGGGGGGGGGGGCCCCCCCGCAAAGAAAGAATTTGAAGTTTGGGCCCACCCCGCCCCCCCCACCCACGGGG
>NZ_JBJNRH010000004.1:222047-240980 GCF_045809185.1 Nocardiopsis yanglingensis
GGGGGCGGCGGGGGGCCCCCACCCCCGTTTTTTTTTTGTGTTTCGGGGTGGCGGCCCCGCGCCCGCCACTACCGGTGGGTGTCACCCCGGCACCGGGCAGTTGCTGGCCTCCAGCACGCCCTGCAGCCGCTCGCGTTCACCGCGCGCGGTATCGCGGTTCTCCGGTGCGGCAAAGCGCTCACGGCCGCGGGCATCGCGGAAGCGCTGCTGCCAACCACCGCAGCGCTGCGCTTCGGGAAGCGCCTCGCAGTGGTCGCGCACCACTTCACAGCTGGCCGCATTCACCGGCGTGACACCGCCCAGGCCCTGCACCGTCATCAGTTCGCAGCGGCCGGGTGCAGGCTCGTATTCGTGCAGGTAGCCACCGCCCTGGCTGTCGGTGCACTGGAAGATCGGAGGAAGCGGCGGCTTCGGAGGGCCGTCACCTGCGGCGGCGCGGGCCTCGGCATCGCGGCGCAGCGTCGCGCTGTCGAGGATCTGGTCGTCTCCTTCGTGTTCGACCATGCCTGCTTCCATGATCGTGCGTCCTTCGTCCGCGCGTCGTGGTTTCGATGGGGCCGTAGGGCCGACGGCCGGTCCGGCCGGCACCGGCGCGGGTGTTTCGACGGGGGCGGGTGCAGGTTCGGCGGCCACCGGTGCAGCGGCGGCCGGCTGTGTGTTGGCCGGGTCGGGTATGCGCAGCACCTGCTGCTTGCTGCCGGTGGGGCACGGCGTGCGCTGCAGGGTAGGGACGTCACTGCTGCTGGAGGTACAGCGGTAGATCACGCCCTCTTCGGCCAATGTGCTTCCAGGCAGCAGCGCCAGAAGCAGCCAGATCACTCGGTTCATGCGTACAGCGTACAGGCTGCGACGGCGCGTTGCGCTCAGCGTTCGCAATCGCGCGACAGGCGCGCATCGATGCCGCGCTGTTCGTTGCTGATGGCGGTGCGTTCGCTCTGCAGCGCGCTGTTGTAGCGCCGGTCCAGTTCCCAGCGCCGGTCGCGCAGGCGCGCGCAGACTTCCTGCGGCGGCAACGCATGGCAGCTGTCGCGGACCAGCACGCTGCCGGCCGGCACCTGCACGCCCATGCCGATCGAAGGGGGGCGATAACCTGTGCCTTCGCCGATCGGCGTGCCGATGGCCGGGCGTGGTCCGGGGTAGGCCGGACCACGATGACCGTGTGGCAGCCAGACGCTGGTCCACAACGGCACCCAGCGCGGATTGCCCTCGTTGTTGTCGCTGGTATAGCGCTGGCCGTCGTCGCTCACGCACTCGTACATCGGCTGCGGCGGCTGGATGTAGACGTGGCGGACTTCACGCTCGCGGATGACCGGGGTTTCGCTGGGCGGCGGAGGCGTGGCATCACTGCGCACCACCCGTGGAGCGGGATCGCGCGGGCGCTGCAGGTCGCGCACCTGCTGGCGGCCGCTGTTGCAGGGCGTGTCCTGCAGGGCAACGGCGCCATTGCTGGAAACGCAGCGGTACACCCGCACGTCCTCGGCCCCGGCGGCGGGCGCCGTCCACGGCAGCAGCAGGCACAGGCTGAAGGTGGCGCGCAGCAGGGTCATGTCGGCAGGGTGCGTGATTGTCCGCAGCAGCGCAATCGCCGGCTCAGGAACGCAGTACGTTGCCGCTGAGCGCATCGCGGATCGGAGTGGGCTGGGCCAGGCCGCCGGTCTGTCCATCGAGGATGCCGTCGAGCAGGCGCAGCAGGCGCGGGTCCAGTTCTTCGCGGCTGCGGGCCGGCGGCTCACCGGCCAGGTTGGCGCTGGTGGAGACCAGCGGGCCGCCCCAGGCGCGGCAGAGTTCGGCCACCAGCGGGTGCGCGCTGATGCGCACGGCGATGCCGCTGTGCTCGCCGGTGACCCAGGGCTGCGCGCGCGGGCCGGCGGGCAGGATCCAGGTGTTGGCACCGGGCCAGCTGGCCAGCACGGCGCGTTGGCGGGCGTCGGGCAGCGCCTGCAGGCGCACCCAGCCTTCCAGCTGCGCCAGCTCGGCCGCGACCAGGATCATGCCTTTCTCGATCGGGCGCTGCTTCAGCCGCAGTACCATGTGCACCGCAGCTTCGTGCGAGGGATCACAGCCCAGGCCCCAGACCGCTTCGGTCGGGTAGGCGATCACGCCGCCCGCGCGGAGCGTGGCGACAGCAGAGTCCAGGGTGAGTTCTTTCATGGCGGCGACCGGCCCGGCGTGGGCCTTCATTATCCCCCTGCCGCGTGCAGAAGGGGTGGTGGGTGCCGACGGTAGGTGCGGATCGTTGGTGGTGGGTGCGGACCGTTGGTGGTGGGTGCGGACCGTTGGTCCGCACACCCCTCATCCACGCATGGCGTGGATCTACTTCTTTGCAGCGGCCTTCTTCGCCGGGGCCTTCTTTGCGGCCGCTTTCTTTACCGCTTTCTTTGCCGGGGCCTTCTTGGCAGGCGCTTTCTTTGCAGCGGCCTTCTTCGGCGCGGCTTCCTTCTTCACCGCCGCCTTCTTGGCCGGTGCCTTCTTCGCAGCGGCCTTCTTGGCACCGAAGCCCTTGCGCACCGGCTTGCCGGTTTCTTCCATCAGCTGCTGCACTTCGGCCAGGGTCAGCGAGGCCGGCTCGCGATCCTTGGGGATCTTGCCGTTCATCTTGCCGTCGCTGATATACGGGCCGAAACGGCCGTTCAGCACCTGGATGTCGCTGCCCTCGAACTCCTTGATGATCCGGTTGCGCGCGATCTCTTCCTTCTCTTCGATCAGGAACACGGCGCGGGCCAGGTCGATGGTGTACGGGTCGTCTTCCTTCTTCAGCGAGGCATAGGTGCTGCCACGCTTGGCGAACGGGCCGAAGCGACCGATGCCGACGCTGACCGGCTCGCCGTTGTCCTCGCCCAGCGCGCGCGGCATCAGGAAAAGTTCCAGCGCGTCTTCCAGCGAGATGGTGTGCATCGACTGCCCAGGGCGCAGCGAGGCGAACTTGGGCTTCTCCTCGGCGTCCTCGGCGGTGCTGCCGATGGCCGCGTACGGCCCGAAACGGCCCAGCCGCACACTGACCGGCTTGCCGGTCTTCGGGTCGGTGCCGAGCTCGCGCGCGCCACTGGCCTCGGCACGGTCCACCGATTCCTTCTTGTCTTCCACCAGCTCCTTGAACGGCTCCCAGAAGCGGGCCATCAACGGGATCCACTCTTCTTCGCCACGCGAGACGGCGTCGAGCTCGTCTTCGAGCTTGGCGGTGAAGTCGTAGTCCACGTACCGGGTGAAGTGGCTGGACAGGAACTTGGACACCGCACGGCCAACGTCGGACGGGCGGAAGCTGCGGCCTTCCATTTCCACGTACTTGCGGAACAGCAGGGTCTGGATGATCGAGGCGTAGGTCGAGGGACGGCCGATGCCGTACTCTTCCAGCGCCTTCACCAGCGCCGCTTCGGTGTAGCGCGGCGGCGGCTGGGTGAAATGCTGTTCGGCCTGGATGCGTTCCAGCGGCACGCGGTCGCCGGGCTTCATTGCCGGCAGCTTGCGGCCTTCGTCCTCGTCCTCGGCGCTCTTGTTGTCCTTGCCTTCTTCGTACACGGCCAGGAAGCCGGGCACCACCACGGTGGTGCCGCTGGCACGGAACACGTGTTCGCTGCCGGCGGACAGGTCGACGCTGACGGTGTTGAGCGTGGCCGGAATCATCTGGCAGGCCACCGCACGCTTCCAGATCAGCTCGTACAGCTTGCGCTCGTCATCGGTCAGGTAGCGCGCGACCTGCGCAGGTGTGCGCAGCGCCGAGGTCGGGCGCACCGCTTCGTGCGCTTCCTGGGCGTTCTTCGACTTGGTCTGGTAGGTGTTCGGCTGGTCCGGCAGCGAGGCGATGCCGTAGTCGCGGGCGATCACGTCGCGGATCTCGGCCAGCGCGTCCTGCGACAGGTTCACCGAGTCGGTACGCATGTACGAGATCAGGCCGACGGTGCCTTCGTCGCCGATGGCCACGCCTTCATACAGCTTCTGCGCCACCTGCATGGTCTTGCGGGTGGTGAAACCGAGCTTGCGCGAGGCTTCCTGCTGCAGGGTGGAGGTAGTGAACGGCGGCGCCGGGCGGCGCTTGCGCTCCTTGCTGGCCACGTCGGTGACATGCAGCGAGCCCTGCGCGGCCTGCTGGATGCGCAGGCGGGCAGCCTCGGCGGTGTCGCCGTCGGTGATGGTGAACTGCTCGAACTTCTGCCCGTCCAGCTTGATCAGCTTGGCGTTGAAGTGCTGCGACGGGTGCGCGCACTCGGCGGCGATCGACCAGTACTCGCGGGCGATGAAGGCTTCGATCTCTTCCTCGCGCTCGACGATCATGCGCAGTGCCGGGCTCTGCACGCGGCCGGCGGACAGGCCGCGCTGGACCTTGCGCCACAGCACCGGCGACAGGTTGAAACCGACCAGGTAGTCCAGCGCGCGGCGCGCCTGCTGGGCGTCGACCAGGTCGCTGGCGATCGCGCGCGGCTGGCTGATCGCTTCCTTGATGGCGCGCGGGGTGATCTCGGTGAACACCACGCGCTGCATCGGCTTGTCCTTGACCAGCCCGCGTTCCTTCAGGATCTCGGCGATGTGCCAGCTGATCGCTTCACCCTCGCGATCCGGGTCGGTCGCCAGCAGGATGTCGTCGGCGCCCTTGGCGGCCTTGGCGATCGCATCGACGTGCTTCTCGTTCTTGTCGATCACGTCGTAGTGCATGGCGAACCCGTTGTCCGGGTCGACCGCGCCTTCCTTCGGAATCAGGTCACGCACATGCCCATACGAGGCCAGGACCGTGTAGTCCTTGCCGAGGTATTTGTTGATCGTCTTGGCCTTGGCCGGCGATTCGACGATGAGCAGGTGCTTGGGCATGGCAGCAGGGTCTGTGGGGCGAACCGTGGGGAAGGGGCCGCTAGGGTGGAGCAAACGGCCGCATTAGTGAAGCGGCCACGGGCAAATCCATAAACTGAACGCCCGGGAATGTGCCGGGCGTTCAGGTTTCACCTTGTTAGAGGAATCACGCCCGGCCAGCCCCTGTCAAGCAGCCAGGCGTGAGGATGGCCGTTCAGGAGGCCATCTTGGCGATGAAGCCGACCGCGAATACCAGCAGCGCCAGGCCCACCAGCGACAGCAAGCCGGTCAGCACCAGCACCAGCACGGTGACCGTCCCCAGCTCACGGCGCTGCAGCTGCGGCTGGTCGGTGTAGGCCCAGCGATCAACCACCAGGGTGTCGCAGATCATGTCGTGCAGGCCCTGCTTGCGCTCGGTGAACGCCGCCATCAGGAAGCCGATGCCGAGGGTGAAGCTGCTCAGCAGCATGGCCCAGTAGCGACCAAATGCGCGGGCCTTGGTCAGGCGCTCGCCATTGCTGCGCACGACCTTGATGCCGACCGCCATCTTGCCCAGCGTGGCACCGCCCTTCGAGGCATGGAACCAGGTGTAGTACGCCATGCCGATGGCGAAGTTGATCAGCGCGCTGGACAGCTGGGCGACCACTTCGATGGTCGATTCGCCACTGCCTACCGCGCCCATGCTGGCGCCGAGCACCACGCCGAGGATGGCGCCGATGATGCTGCCGGGGATGACCAGCACGAAGTAGTCGATCATGTAGGCGGCCACGCGCTTCCAGAAGCCCGCGTAGACCACTTCGCCACCCATCACCGGCTGGGCATGGCCAGTGGCACCGGCCGCTGCCGGGGCGCTGTAGGGCGAGCTGCTGAGCGCGCCGGTGCCCGGCAGGGGGGCGCTGCCGTTGTCGATGGCGGCATAGTCGCCACGCAGGTCGAAGCCGCCGCTGCCGGTGGCCGTGCTGGCGTCGGCCAGCGTCTGCAGTCCGAGTTCGTCGACCACCTGGCGCAGCGCAGCCCACTGCGCCATGCCTTCGCGCCAGACCAGGGTGTCCAGGTTCAGTTGGCCGCGCTGGAAGCGCTGGCGGATCTCCTGGACCGGCAGCGGGCCCTGGCGTTGCTGTCCTTCGGCGTAGTACCACTCAGTCATTGCATGTTCCCTGTTGGGTCGTCCTTGGAGGTGCCGGTGCGCGCGCGGTTCAGCCGCGGCACGACGGCGGCAGGTACTTGTCGTCGCTTTCGCCGCTGCATTCCCAGCGGCCGCTGTCGCGATCGTATTCCAGCCACAGCAGGTCGCCATCGGGTTTCTTGCCGGGTACGGCCAGGGTGGCCTCGATGCCGCAGTGACCGTTGTTGAAGCGGCCGATGTTCACCGCCGACAGGCCGGTCTGGGTGAAGTCGCCCGGGGCCGGGAAGCCGGCGTCGTTGGCACCGGGGCAACGGCCTTCGTCATCGGCGAAGTGCTGCACCTGGTCCTTCAACGGCTGCAGTGCGGTCACTGCGCCGGCGACCTTGGCGCGCACGGTGTAGTCGTTGTAGGCAGGCAACGCGATGGCGGCCAGGATGGCCACGATCGGCACCAGCACCAACAGCAGGCCGCCGCCGATGATGGCGGTCAGGGCGCAGCCGGACAGCTTCTTCTTCGGGGGTGGCAGGGCGGTGGCCGATGCACTGGTGGTGTAGGGCGTGGATGGCGGCAGTACCGGCGGCTGCGGCGGAGGCGGTGCCACCGGTTCCGGTTCGGGTTCCACGGGGGGGGCGGCAGCGTCCAGCGCCGGCACGATCAGGCCGAGTTCGTCGACCACGGTGCGCAACGGCTGCCATTGCGGCAGGCCGTCGCGCCAGACCAGGGTGTCCAGGGAGATCTGGTTGTTGCGGAACAACTCGACCAACTGTTCCGCCGGCAGCGGACCCTGCTGCCGGTTGCCTTCTGCGTGGAACCACTCGCTCACGGGGACGCTCCTGAATGCGCTATGCCCCCAAGTGTACGGTCAGTGCAGGGGTTCTGGCTCGTCCATGAACATCTGCGTCTCCATCCAGGCATACGCTGCCTCGGAGCCGGGCTGGTTGAACAGCACCATCAGCACGACCCACTTCAGGTCGTCCAGGTCCAGTTCGTCCTGGTCCAGGGCCATCGCCCGGTCCAGCACCAGCTCACGCTGGTCGGCGTCGAGGATGCCGTGCTGTTCCAGGTACAGCAGGAAACCGCGGCATTCCACGTCCAGCTTGTCCAGCTCGGGGCCGTGGTAGACGCGCACTGGGCCATCGACCCGTGCCTGGGCCACGCTCGGCCGCTGCGCGGCCAAGGCATCGAGCCAGTCGAATGCCTTGTTGATCTCGGTTGGGCTGAAACCGGCCTGGATCAGGCCGTTCTGGAGCGAATCGCGGTCACGGATCAGGTCCGCATCTTCGCTGAAATAGTGTTCAAACAGGTACAGCAGTACATCCAGGATGCTCTCTTTCATTGCCCCTCGGCCTGCGTCGCGCGACGCTGTGGAGGTGAAGAAACTAGGGAGTTCGACAGTAGCGGCCGTGTACGCACACCACGATTCCCGCCAGTTCCATGGCCAGCAGCATGGAGGACACCTGGGGCGCCGTCAATCCACAGCGCGTGATCAGTGAATCCATACCGCTTGGGTTGTGGTCCAGGGCCCGCCACAAGCACTGGTAGTCAGGGTCGTCGGCCCAGCGCGCCGGCAGGAGTACCGGCGGTGCCTGTTCAGTGGGGGTGGCCAACCGTGATTGCAAGCCCGGCAGCTGCTGGCGAAGGGCGGGGGCCAGCAGTTCAAGGACCTCCTCCGGGCGTTCGACCAGTGCAGCACCCTCACGGATCAGCCGATGGCAGCCCGCCGCGCGTGGATTGAGTACCGAGCCGGGCAGGGCGCAGACCTCGCGGCCGGCCTCGGCAGCCAGGCGTGCGGTGATCAGGGCACCCGAGCGCTGGGCGGCCTCGACCACCACCGTCGCCAGCGCCAGCCCGGCCACCAGCCGGTTGCGGGCGGGAAAGTGGCCGGGGCGTGCCGGTGTTCCCGGCAGGTACTCGCTGAGCACCGCGCCTTCGGTGGCGATCCGGGCCTGCAGCCGGGCGTGGCTGTCCGGGTAGGCCCGGTCCGGGCCGGTGCCGATGACCGCCACAGTGCAGCCACCGGCCTCCAGCGTGGCCTGGTGGGCGGCCGCGTCGATGCCCGCCGCCAGGCCGCTGGTCACCGCCAGCCCGGCTTCGACGAAGCAGCCGGCGAACCGGGCTGCCAACGCGCGTCCGCCCGGTGTCGGCGAGCGGCTGCCGACCAGCGCCACCGACGGGCGCCAGGCCAGGCTGGGGTCGCCGGCGATGAACAGCGCCAGGGGTGGGTTGGGGACATCCTGCAAGGGCGGAGGGAATGCCGGATCGGTGAAGGCCAGCAGGTGCTGGTTGTCGTCTTCCAGCCAGCGCCGTGCCACGGCCCAGGCCCGGGCGTCCGGGCGTTCCAGTGCGGCGCACTGTTCCGGCGTGCAGCCGTGTGCGCGCCAGTTCGCGGCGCCCTGCGCGATCGCAATCTCTGCGCTGCCCGCGGCCTGCAGCAGGGCCCGCCGTGGCGCCAGCGCGCCGCCTGCCATCAACAGGCGCAGCAGCGCCTCGTCAGCTTGGTTGGTCATCCCCCCACTATCGGGCGCATACAACAAAGGCGCCCTAGGGCGCCTTCGCATGCGGCTGTCAGACTTTGCCGGAGATGCCTGCCGGCCAGCGGCCGGCACTCCCTGCTGTGGCCGGGGCAGCCCGGCAACCGTTACTTCGCGTCCGGATGCAGTGCGTTGTAACCCACGCGCACCGGCTTCACGCCCTGCATCACCAGTGCGTAGCTGACGTTGTCGAAGGTACGGAACACCATCGCGTGCGCGGCGTACTCATCCGGCAGCGCAACCCGGCCAACGTTGCCGCTGAGGGCATCGTCCATACGCGACGAGGTCGGGTACTTCATGCGGTCCGTCACATGGCGGCCCGGCCGCCACAGCGAGAACACGGTGCCATTGTCCACGCCCTGGGTGCGCCCTGCCGAGATCGCGATCACGTCGCGCGGGCCACCGGCAGTGAACATGTCGGTCACCGCCAGCACGCGCACGTCGACGCCCTCGACGCTGGCTGCCGGTACATGCGGCACGAACTGCAGGTCGTACGGCTTGGCTTCGACCGGGACCAGACGGTCGCCGGCACGCACTTCACGGCCGCCCACATCCTTGTCCAGCGCCAGGGTGGAGGCCTCGACCTTGCCGCCAGCGACCCGGGTGATGGTACCGGTGGCGACCTGGGCCAACTCGTAGCCGAGCACGCCGCGGCGCGCGTTGGGCGCGTTGTAGGCCTTCCAGAGGTTGCCACTGCCCGGCGTGACATCGCCGTTGGCGGTCAGGTCCTCGGTCGGCTTGGGCTGGGCATAGCGCACGGTCGGGCGCACCACGGCCCAGCGCTGGCCCAGCTGGGCATCGGCCAGGCGCACATAGGCGGTGTTGCCGCCGGTAACGCGCAGGCGTTCGTCTTCCAGGCCGACAACGGCGGGCAGCTGCTCGATGCTGTCGACCACGCTCAGCTGCTTCAGGAACGGCTCGACCTGGGCCAGCGGAATGGCGTCGATCGGGGCCTCCTGGCGCGGGCCGGGCTGGGCCGCCACGGTGACCCGGTCCAGATAGGCCAGGCTGAGCACGTCACCGGGATAGATCAGGTGCGGATTGGCGATCTGCGGATTGGCCTGCCAGATCTCCGGCCACAGCCACGGCTTCTGCAGGAAACGTGCGGCGATATCCCACAACGTATCCCCTTTTCGGACCACATAGGTGTCCGGGTGCCCGCCATTCACTTCCACGGCGGTAGCATAGGCAGCCACGGTCAGCATCGCCGCGGCGACGACCGTACGAAAACGAAGCAACATAGGTGTGAAGCCCTGATTCCCCAACAGGTCCGCGCACTATAGTCCAGAAACCGGGGCGCAAGGCAAGCGTTGGAGCTAGAATCTGCGACGTATGCCGGCGTGCCGGCCCCCTATCCGGAAACAGCCATGGCCCTTCTTCCCATTCTCGAGTTCCCCGATCCGCGCCTGCGTACCAAGGCCGCGTTGATCGAAGCTGCCGAAGTCACCACGCCGGCCTTCCAGGAACTGATCGACAACATGTTCCTGACCATGTACGACGCCCCGGGCATCGGCCTGGCCGCCACCCAGGTGGACGTGCACAAGCGCTTCATGGTCATCGACGTCAGCGAAGAAAAGAATGAACCGCATGTGTTCATCAACCCGGAAATCGTCGCCAAGGACGGGGGGCGGGTGTACCAGGAAGGCTGCCTGTCGGTTCCGGGCATCTTCGCCGACGTGACCCGTGCCGATACCATTACCGTGAAGTACCTGGACCGCAACGGCCAGGAACAGCAGCTGGAAGCCGGCGAAGTGCTGGCCACCTGCATCCAGCACGAAATGGATCACCTGGACGGCAAGCTGTTCATCGACTATCTGTCGCCGCTCAAGCGCGAGATGGTGCGCAAGAAGCTGGCCAAGCAGCGCAAGCACGTGGCGTGATCGCCAATCCGGGCCGCCCTTCGGGTGGCCCGCGCCTGCGCGGCACGCGCGGGCTGTACGGCGCCGGCCGACGGCGCCGTTTTCTTTCCTGCACGAATCCATCCTGCAAGTGGGGTAGCCATGAGGATTGTCTTTGCCGGTACGCCGGAATTCGCGGTGTCATCGCTGCGCGCGGCTGCGCGCCATCATGAGGTCGTGGCCGTCTACACCCAGCCTGATCGTCCGGCCGGACGTGGCCGTGGCCTGGCGCCGTCGCCGGTCAAGCTGGAAGCCGTGGCCCGTGGCATTCCGGTCTACCAGCCCGAATCGTTGAAGGACGAGGCCGCCCAGCAGCAGCTGCGCGATCTGCAGCCGGACCTGATGGTGGTGGTGGCCTACGGTCTGATCCTGCCCAAGGCGGTGCTGGCCATTCCGACCCACGGCTGCTGGAACGTGCATGCCTCGCTGCTGCCGCGCTGGCGCGGTGCCGCGCCGATCCAGCGTGCGATCCAGGCCGGTGACGCGAAGACCGGCGTCTGCCTGATGCAGATGGAGGCCGGCCTGGATACCGGTCCGGTGCTGCTGCACCAGGAGCTGCCGATCGCTGCCACCGATACCGGTGGCCAGCTGCATGACAAGCTGGCCGAACTGGGTGCGCAGGTACTGTCCGATGGTCTGGGCCTGCTGCGTGCTGGCATCAAGCCGATCGCGCGGCCGCAGCCGGAACAGGGTGTGACCTACGCGCACAAGCTGGACAAGGCCGAAGCGAAGCTGGACTGGGCGCAGGACGCGGGCGCGCTGGCGCGCACCGTGCGCGCCTTCAATCCGTGGCCGATCGCCGAGGCGACGCTGGCCGGCGAACGCGTGCGCATCCATGGCGCGGTGGCGCTGGAGGCGGACCACGGCCAGGCACCGGGTACGGTGCTGGCCGCCAGCCGCGATGGCATCGACATCGCCTGTGGCCAGGGTGCATTGCGCCTGCGCGTGCTGCAGCGTGAAGGCGGCAAGGCGATCACCGCCGCCGACTACCTCAACGCTCGCCGCGACCTGCGCGTGGGAGCGTAAGCGGTGTCGAAGCAGAACGATTTCTCCGTCGCCAAGGCGGCACCGGGCGCGGCCACGCGCATGCTCGCCGCACGTGTACTGGCACAGGTGTTCACCCGTGGCCGTTCGTTGAAGGCTGAACTGGCCTGGGCGCTGCCGAAGCTGGCCGACAGCCGCGACCGTGCGCTGCTGGAAGCCCTGTGTTTTGCCGTCCTGCGCCGTCGCAGCACCTATGACGCCGCGCTGCAGTCGTGGATGCAGAAGCCGCTGTCGGCGCGTGACGCCGATCTGCGCACGCTGCTGATGGTCGGATTCGCGCAGCTGGATGTGCTGGAGCTGCCGGCGCACGCGGCGCTGTCGGCCACGGTCGATGCGGCGCGCGCGCTGGGTCGTGAACGCCAGGCAGGCCTGGTCAACGCGATCCTGCGCCGTGCGCAGCGCGAAGGTTTCCCTGAGCAGCCCGCACGCGATGCCTTCCCGGATTGGCTGGCCGATGCGATTGAGCGCGATTGGCCGATGCAGGCCGAGGCGATCTTCAACGCCAGCCTTCAGCCGGCACCATTGTGGCTGCGTGCGAACCGCCAGCATGGTGGCCGCGACAAGGCGCTGGCCGCGCTGGCCGAGGCGGGCATTGCCGCCGAAGCCAGTGCGCTCTGCGCCGATGCGTTGCGCCTGGCGGCTCCCGTTGCCGTGAACCAGCTGCCCGGCTTCGCCGACGGTGCGCTGTCGGTGCAGGACCTCTCGGCGCAATGCGCGGCCGATGCGCTGGCGCCGGTGGCCGGTGCACGTGTGCTGGATGCCTGCGCGGCACCTGGCGGCAAGTCGGCGCACCTGCTTGAGCGTGACCCCAGCCTGCGTTTGCTGGCGCTGGATATCGACGCGCGACGGCTGGCCCGTGCACGCGACACCTACACCCGTACCGGGGTGGGCGAGCATGCACAGACGCTGGCCGCCGATGCCAGCGACCCCGGTTCGTGGTGGGATGGCGTGCCGTTCGACGCGATCCTGCTGGATGCACCGTGTTCAGCGACCGGTGTGATCCGTCGTCAGCCGGATGTGATGTTCCACCGCCGTGCCGAAGACATCGATGCGCTTGTCGGTGTGCAGGCGCGCCTGCTGGAAGCCTGCTGGTCGATGCTGCGCCCAGGCGGCGTGCTGCTGTATGCGACCTGCTCGATCCTGCGTGCCGAGAACATCGATCAGGTGCGCGCGTTCCTGAAGTGGCATCCGGACGCCGTGGCGCAGCCGTTGGGCGACGCATTCGGCGTGGATTGCGAAGGTGTGGCACGCCAGCGACTGCCGGGTGACAACGATGCTGACGGTTTCTTTTACGCGCGTCTGATAAAGGCAGCCTGACCCCCGCTGCCGTTTCGAGTCCCATGCTGAAAACCCACGCGTCGCGCCAGACGTGGTTGTTCGTGGTGATGGCCCTGCTTGTGCTGGGGGCCGGTCTGGGCCTCCGTGATCCATGGCCTTCGGATGAACCGCGTTTCGCGCTGGTGGCCAAGCAGATGGTCGACAGCGGTTACTGGTTGTTCCCGCATCGTGGCACCGAGCTGTATTCGGACAAGCCGCCGATGCTGATGTGGTGGCAGGCCACGCTGTACGGCGTGATCGGCCACTGGCGGGTGGCCTTCCTGCTGCCGTCGCTGCTGGCGGCCCTGGGCACGCTGTGGTGCGTGGTCGATCTCGGTCGCCGGTTGTGGACGCGGCAGGTGGGGCTGTACGCGGGATGGGCGCTGCTGTTCGCGTTGCAGTTCACCTTCCAGGCGAAGAAGGCGCAGATCGACCCGCTGCTGGTGCTGTTCATCACGCTGGCCAACTATGGCCTGCTGCGCCACCTGCTGCTGGGGCCGGCCTGGCGCTGGTGGTGGCTGGGTTGGTTCTTCGCCGGGATCGGGGTGATCACCAAGGGGGTGGGCATGCTCGCCCTGCTGATGGTCGTGCCGGCGGCCATCGCCTCGGCCCTGCACTGGCCGCGTGTGTCCCTGCATGCGCGCGATGGACGCTTCTGGCTGGCGCCGCTGGCGTTCCTGCTGGCGGTGTCGTTGTGGCTGGTACCGATGCTGCTGGCTGGACTGGGCACCGGTTCGGACGAATACCGTGACTACATCAGCGACATCCTGTTCCGGCAGACGGCGCGCCGCTATACGCATTCCTGGGATCATCACCAACCGTGGTGGTACTTCTTCGGCGTGATGCCGTCGATGTGGATCCCGGCGTTCCTGGCGCTGCCGTGGGCGATTCCTGCATGGCGCAGGCGCCTGCGCCGACGTGACCCACGCTACCTGCTGCCGCTGGCCTGGTGCTTGCTGCTGGTGCTGTTCTTCTCCATTCCCGATGGCAAGCGCGACGTCTACATCCTGCCGGCGTTGCCGATGTTCTGCCTGGCACTCGCGCCCCTGTTGCCCGGGTTGATGAAGCGGCGCGACGTGCAGGGCCTGCTGTGGGGCTTCACCGCGGTGCTGGCGGCGGCCCTGACCCTGGTCGGGGCGCTTGCGCTGCTGGGTGATCCGCACTTCGAAGTGAACCTCACCCGTGGTCGTGGGTTGCCGCCTGGCGCGACCAACGCGCTGGCCTGGGCGATCCTGGCGATGGGACTCTGGGGCGGGCTGGGTCTGATGGTGGCAGGACGCCGTCGCAGCCACCTGGCGTTGGTCTCGACCCTGACCGCGGCCTGGGTGCTGTATGGCCTGGTCGGCTACCCGTTGCTGAATGATTCAAGCTCCGCGCGTGGATTGATGCGCGACGTCGGCGCACGCCTCGCGCCGGATGCGGAGCTGGGGCTGGTGGCCTGGAAGGAGCAGAACCTGCTGATGGCCGATAGGCCGGCGGCCACGTTTGGATTCGAGAACCGCTGGCATGAACAGCTGCAGGCGGCCGTGCGCTGGCAGCGGCTGGACCCCGGACGACGTTGGCTGCTGGTGAACGACGATGCCATGCAGGGCTGCATCGATCGTTCACGGGCGGAGATGGCAGGTATTTCCAACCGGCGGCGCTGGTGGCTGGTTCCTGCCGCGGTCGTAAAGGGCACCTGCGCGCCCACGGTGGCGGAACTGGAGCGCGAGTACCTGCTGCAGGGGCCACCGGATGAGGACTGAACGAATGAGCGACGAACATGACGGCTCTGCGACAATCGAAGGCCCGCTCTGCCCTAGAATGAGCACCGCTCCCGGCACCGTGCCGGTCTCCCGCTACCGACCCGCCGACCGCACCACGTGATCCCGCTTTCTCCGTCTACTTCCCGCACGTCGGGCTTCCTGGCCGGCGCCTATACGGTGGCGCTGGGGGCATTGCCGACGTTGTTGATGCTCACCATGGAAGGCGGCAGCGCAGGCTTCTATCTGGTGATCCTGTTGTCGCTGATCCTGCTGCTGATGCCCTCGGCATCGCCGGCCCTGCTGCCGGGTTCCGTCCGTCGCTATGCGTGGATGGGCATCGGCATGGGCGTGATGCTGGTGGGTGTTCTGGTCAGCCTCGGTGTGCATGGCATCTGGAAGGGATCGGAGGTCGAAAAAGCGGCGCGGCTGCTGTCGATGCTGTTGATCCTGTTCGCTGCGCTGCGGGTGCCACGCAGGATCCTTGGGCGCGCCCTGTTGGGAACCCTGCCTGCAGTGTGGTCGGCAGCGGTGATCATTGGCTGGCTGGCGCTGGAAACCGGCGCGCGGCCGGCCACCCAGCAGTTCAACGCGGTGACCTACGGTGACCTGACCCTGTTGTTTGGCGTGTTGAGCCTGTTGTCACTGGGCCTGCCGGTGACCCGATTTACCCGCATCGAGGCGACGCTGAAGCTGCTGACCGGCATCCTGGGCCTGATTGCATTCCTGTGGACGCAGACCCGCGGTGGCCTGCTGGCGATTCCCTGTTTCCTGCTGATCGGCCTGCTGGTGATGGGGCGTCGGCTTGGCCGCATGAAGATCCTGCTGGGCCTGGTACTTGCGGCGGGCGTAGGCATTGTCGCCACCCACGATGGTGCGCTGCGCGATCGCATCGATGCCGGCGTGAACGAGTACGGTGATTGCAGTGCCGACCACCTGGCCGATACTTCGGTCTGCATCCGCCTGCAGTTGTGGAGCGCAGCGGGCTACATGATCCGTGAGCAACCAGTGTTCGGCGTCGGGGGCGGCAACCGCTTCCGCCAGGAACTGGAACGGCTTGCCGAACAGGGCAAGGTCTCGGCGATGGTCGCGCGTGATTTCGGCGAGACCCACAACGACCTGCTGTACTTCCTGGCCACCTATGGTGTGCTGGGCGGGCTGGGGCTGGTGCTGGTGTACCTGGCGCCCGCACTGGTGTTCCTGCCACGCCTGTGGCGTGGCGACGAGCGATCGCGGTTGCATGCCGCTGCAGGGTTGAGCATCTGCGTGGCCTTCGCCGTCTTCGGCGTTACCGAAATGATGCTGCGTGACATGCGCACCGCGTCGTTCTATGCCGCCTGGGTCGCGCTGCTGCTGGCGCTGTCCGAGCCACGCCGCACCGATCAGCGCGAGCCCAGCACCGCTTCGTAGCTGGCCAGGGTCGCATCGGCGAAGGTCTGCAGGCCGAACGCGGCTTCTGCATGGCGGCGGGCGGCCATGCCCATCACCGCCAGGACCTGGCGCTGTTCATACATTGCCTGCAACTGCGCGGCGATGGCGGCCACGTCACGGGTGGGTACGACCCAGCCATCGACGCCCTGCTGGATGTTCTCCGGCAGACCCGCATAGTCGCTGACCAGCATCGGCCTGGCGCTGGCCATCATTTCGCGGCAGGCGAAGGAGATCGTTTCGATGTCGTTGGACAGCACGAAGCCGACGTCGCCGGCGGCGATCAGCGGGCGCGTATCGGCCAGCAGGCCGGTGAAGTGCACCTGCGCTGCGACCTCGCCGAGCGCCTGCACCTGTTCGCGCTGCTGCGCGTTGGGCAGGTGGCCGGCCACCGCCATGTGCACGTGTGGGCGGATGGCATCGGGCAGCAGGGCGATGGCCTGCGCCAGGTCGATCCAGCCCTTGTAGTCGTCAGTGCCGGCATTGCTGACCAGCACCAGGGCTTCCGGATCCTGGGTCCATTGCTGCCGCATGGCCTGCCCGGCGTCGGCGGCCATCGGTGCAAAGCGGGCCAGGTCGACGCCGTTGCGGACCACATCGATTGGACAGCTGCGGTATGGGCCCTGTTCCAGCAGCCGCCCGGTATGGGCCGATACCGCGATCACGCGATCGGTGGCCCAGCGCGCACGGAACGCATTGCCCAGGGTGTTGGTCGGCTTGCTGTTGTGCTTGGTGAGGATGATCGGCGGGCGGCGCATGCCGAGCAGGCCCTGCATCACGAAGCGGTGATCGCGTGCGCCGTTGACGTGGACCAGGTCGATGCCCTTGTCCTGCACCAGGCGGCGCAACGCGCGCTGTTCGGCCAGTTGCTGCGGCAGGGTCGGCAGGCCGCTGCCGAAGGCCATCGGCAGCGCGGTCGCGATGCCCTCTTCGGCAACGGTGCGCAGCAGGCGGCTGTCGGCGGGGGCTGCGACATGGAGCGTGTGCTGGCCATGCAGGGCCCGCGCCAGGGACACGATGTACGTGGTGTGGCCGCCACCGTCGCCGTAGTGGAAGTTGGTGTACAGGATTTTCATGGGGGATCTTCGGGCAACGCGTGGTCAGTGTGACACAGCCGGCTCAGGACCGTTCCGCAGGTGCGACCGGGTCGGCCACCGCCTGGCCGTTGCCCAGCATCCACAGCATGATGGTCTTCTGCCGCACGTAGTTGGCGCGCACATAGGCGTAGACCAGACCATGCCAGCCATCGCGGAAGCCGCCGCGGAACAGGAATCCGCGCCAGAACCGCCAGGCGGGAGCCAGCACCAGCTTGCCCAGCGTGGCCCGCTTGCCGCGTGCGAACTCGTGCTCGGCCATCATCCGCGCGTACTTCTCGGTCTTGGCCAACTGCTGCTGCAATGACCGGTACGGGTAATGGATCAGGTCGCCGCGCAGGGTACCCACACTGCCGTCGACACTGGCCGCCTCGTGGATCTCGCGCTTGCCGCGCCAGCCGCCCTGGCGGCGGTCGAACAGGCGCATTACCCGGTCCGGGTAGGCGTTGCCGTGGCGCAGGAACTTGCCGAAATACTCCGACAGGCGGGCGAACCGGAAGCCGGCGTGGCCGCTGAAGCCGCCGTCACAGGCCTGTTCGATGGCCGTGCGCAGCTCCGGGCTGATGCGCTCGTCGGCATCCAGGCACAGCACCCAGTCGTGGCTGGCCTGCTCCACGCAGAACGCCTTCTGGCTGCGGAAACCCTCGAACACGCGCTGCAGCACCCGGGCGCCGGCGGCCTCGGCGATGGCCACCGTGGCATCGGTGGAATACGAGTCCACCACCACGATCTCATCGCAGAAGGCCAGCGAGGCCAGGCAGTCGCCGATGCGCCCGGCCTCGTTGAACGCGATAATGCACGCCGAGATGCGAGGCCGTTCGATGGGAGCGGTCGTGGAGGACATGATGGCCGGGTACCTGTTGTTTGCGACGGAGCGCTATGCGCTGCCTATTCTCGCCCCGTTGGCGCAGGCCTTGCACGCCTCCGGGCAGGAAGTCGCTGCCTGGTTCGAGGACGGCGCGGCCGGCAGCAGCCTGCCGGGGGTGCCCAACGTCGGCCTGAAGCAGGCCCTGGCGATGCGCCCGCGGGCAGTGTTCAGCGCCGCCAACTGGGTGCCGACCTTTCTGTCCGGGGCCAAGGTGCAGCTGTTCCATGGCTTCAACGTGGAGAAGCGGGACAGTGCGCGCGGCCACTTCCGGGTGCGTGGCATGTTCGACCTCTACTGCACTCAGGGGCCGGCCACTACCGCACCATTCCGCGAGATCGCGGCCCTGCAGGGCCATTTCGCGGTGGCAGAGACCGGCTGGCCGAAGCTGGACCCGCTGTTCCGCGACGATGGTGGCGAGAGCACCACGCTGCGAGCGGCGGCAGATGGGCGTCCGGTGATCCTGTTTGGCTCGACCTTCACCGAGCGGCTCAGCGCGGCCCCGCACCTGCATGCGCAGATCGCCGCCGACATCGCCGCAGGTGACCACTACTGGCTGCTGACCCTGCACCCCAAGTGCCCGCCGGAACTGTTCGAGCGCTACCGCGCGCTGGCCGGCGCCAATGCCCGCTTCATCGAGCCGGAACAGGTGATGGCCGCGCAGCGTGCCGCCGACGTGCTGGTCTCGGATACCTCGTCGATCGTTTCGGAGTTCATCGTCCAGCACAAGCCGGTGGTGACCTTCCGCAACCGCGTGCCGAAGCCGCACATGATCGACTTCGACGATGCGGCGCAGCTGCCGGCGATGCTGCAGCGCGCGCTGCATCCGGATGCAGCGCTGCAGGCGGAGATCGTTCGCTATGCCGATGCCATCCATCCGTATCGCGATGGCCGCTCCAGCGAGCGCGTGATCACGGCCACCGAGGATTTCCTGTCCGGTGAAATGGGCGCGCTGCGGCGTAAGCCGTTCGGCAGCTGGGTGCGCGATCTGCAGATCCGCAAGGACCTGGGCTATTGGGGCCCGTCGCAGCGTTGAGGTAGTGCCGGGCGCCGGGCGGGCCCCCCCGGACTGGTTGCGAAATGACGGCCCCCGCCCCGCCACCCAGGGA